>JAFSET010000006.1 GCA_017435615.1 Oscillospiraceae bacterium
ACAGATACCCTGCGCGGTCTCAGGACGCAGGTAAGCAACGGAAGAGGAATCCTCAGTAACACCGATCTTGGTCTGGAACATCAGATTGAAGTTACGGATGGAGGTGAAGTGGTGCTTGCCGCAGTTGGGGCAGACCACATCCTCGTGCTCGGTGATGAAGTCGTTCATTTCCGCGGGCTTCATGGCATCCACGTTGATGCCCTCGCCGGAGGGTGCTGCTTCGATCAGTTTGTCAGCACGGTGACGGGCACCGCAGCCCTTGCAGTCCACCAGAGGATCGGAGAAGCTGCCCACGTGACCGGTGGTGATCCAGGTCTGAGGGTTCATCAAAATGGCGGCATCCAGGCCCACATTGTAGTCGGATTCCTGAACAAATTTCTTCAGCCATGCCTTTTTGACGTTATTTTTGAACTCCACGCCCAAAGGACCGTAGTCCCAGGAGTTGGCCAGACCGCCGTAAATCTCAGAGCCGGCGTAGACAAAACCTCTGTTTTTACACAGATTTACGATCATATCCAGTGTTTTTTCGCTGTTTTTCATTGTTTATCCTCCAATTATTCCTCTTCTTGTGAGACGTTTTCAGGGCCCAGGTCCCGGGCCATCATTTCATAAACCATATTTCCCAGCTCTACCGTGCTCATGCCCTGATACTGCTCGGGGGTGATCACATCCAAAAGATGCAGATGTACATCGGTGGGCTTCAGCCGCAGGCCGTTATGAAATACATGTTGGGTATTGCGCAGGGTGCAGACCACCACGGGGACTTTGGTCTTTTGGGCGATCTTGAAGACACCGCTGCGGAAATGGTGCAGCTTCCGGTCCGGCTTGATGTAGCCCTCCGGGAACACAGCCAGGGAGGCTTTGCCCTGCTGAATGATCTGCACGCACTTTAAAATGGTCTTCAGGGCTTCCCGGTCATTTTCCCGGTTCAGAAGCTGGCACTGGATCTTGTGCATCAGCTTGCCCACCATGAACATATTTTGGTTTTCTTGTTTGGAAATAAAGGTTAGCTGGCTTTTCCGGAAATAATGCAGCAGGACTACCGGGTCCATTTCGTTCAGGTGGTTGCACACCAGCATAAAGCGGCCTTCCTTTGGGGTCTTCTCCAAACCCTGCACGTGCATTTTGACAGAAAGCAGGGGAATGGCAGCCTCTGCAATCAGGTCGATCAAAAAGCGGTATGGCTTGCTGTCTTCCTCCTGGGGCTTGGAAAGGTCCACGGCCTGGGCCATCAGCCACGCTGTGAGAAAGACCGCTGCGGCGAGCAGGATCAGTGCGGCAAGATAGCTTACCGGAAGTACCCACAAAAAGGCCAGTGTATGAAAGCTGCCGGTAAAAAATGCCGTCAGCAGCGCCACGATCCCGGGTACCATAAATAATACTTTCAGGAGCATAAAAACCTCCGGTCCACAATAGTTCAACCTATTATACTCCTATTTCTCTTTAGAAACAAGTGTTATTTTTTCATAGGGGGTAGAATTTCCCATATTTTCTGTTATAATAATATAAATTCCAGTTTATCGAGCCGTTAGATATACGAGAAAACCTTCCAGAGATGTGTCATTGCGAACCAGTGCGCACACTGGTGTGGCAATCTCAAAATGCAAGGGTGGACATTGGGTAACCCAAAGGACCCGTTCCAACCCAAAAAATTATTATTTCAGGCCCCAAATATCCTTTGGCACCATAAACGAATATAGTTTCCCTTTGAGATTGCCACGCCGCCTTGTGGCGGCTCGCAATGACACATCGGTAGGTTTTCGCAAAATTCGAACGGCTCAACAAATCGGAATTTGGAGTCATTGATTGAGGAGAAACGGATGAAAAAACGGATTTGGGAGCTGGATGCTGCCCGGGGGCTGTGCATTTTGGGCATGGTTCTGGTACATCTTTTATATGACCTGCAGCATCTGTTCGCCTGGCTGCCGCCGGGAGCAAGTCCGGTTTTCTCCTTTGTGATGGAATGGGGCGGCGTGCTGTTTTTCCTGATCTCGGGAATTTGCGCCACCCTGGGAAACCATCCTGTCCGCCGGGGTGCCATTGTGTTTGGCTGCGGCGTTTTGGTTTCTGCCGTGACCTATGGTATGGTGGCCCTGAACCTGGCAGACCCATCGATGGCAATTCGGTTCGGCGTGCTGCAAAGCCTTGGCACCTGTATGCTGCTGTGGCCGGTGTTTCGAAGATTGCCGGTTTCGGTGACCGGTATTGTGGGCGCAGTGATTGTGGCGGTAGGTCTTTATGTGCAGCACCAAAGCTTTGACTTTGCCCAGTGGCTGTATCCCTTCGGCCTGCGGACGGCAAGCTTTATGTCCGGGGATTATTTCCCACTGATGCCCTTTTTGGGATTTTTTCTGTTAGGTACGGTGCTGGGAAGGACCGTGTATCAAAAGAAGACCACGCTGTTTCCCAATGTCCGTCCAGATCACAGAATGGTTCGGCTTTTGGTACAAACCGGCAGGTGGAGCCTGCCTGTATATTTACTGCATCAGCCGGTGCTGACCGGTATTTTGATGCTTGTGGAGGTTCTGATATGAAACGAATTTTACGATGGTTACCGCTATACAGCGTTGCAGCAGGTATTGGCTGCGCTTTACTGCAAGGCACGCTTTACGCGGCTATGGATGACAAAGGGCTGCTGCCGGAGGTCCATCCGGTGATTATGCCTCTGACCTTGCTGATCATCCTGTCTGCGGTGGTGCTGCTTTTGACCGCGATTTGGGGTTCCAAGCAGGATTTTCGCCATGTGTGCAAGCTTCCTGCCCAGGCCATCGGCTGTTTGGCTGCCGCCGCGGGATGTGTTTACTTATATGCCGCGGTGCAGGAGGAGATGGCACTGTTTGCGGTGCTGAAGCTGTTGGGAGCCGCGGCCTTTGCGGCGATGGCAGTATATCGGCTGCTGGCGAAAAAGCCGCCGCTGCTGCTGCCTGCCATGCTGAGCCTGATCGTGATGCTGCTGTGCTTTGGTCAGTACCGCCAGTGGGGCCGGGACACACAGCTTTTAAGTTACCTGCTGCCGGCCCTTTCGGCACTGTTTACGGCTTTATACAGCCTGCAGTTCGTGCTTATGGAGCTGCCGGAGCGTAACAGTAAAAAAACATTTGTTTATTGCAATGCCGCGCTTTTTTGCTCCCTTGCCTGTATGCATACAGATCTGTGGCCCTACTACCTGGCTTTGTCGTTGTGGCTGCTCAGCGGACTGTTTACCCGGCCCTGCGCCATGAAGCTGCCCGGCCAGGTGCAGCAGTGTATCCAATCTCTGGAAAAAGCCGGCTATCAGGCATATGTGGTAGGCGGCTGTGTTCGGGACGCGGTGCTGGGACTTGTGCCCCACGATTACGACCTGTGTACCAGTGCTACACCGGAGCAGATCTGCCAGGTGTTCCAAAAAAATCAGCTTGTGCGCAGTGGAGAAAAGCACGGTACCATCGGCGTGGTGATCCGCAAAAAGGTTTATGAGATCACCACCTTCCGCACGGAAGGCAGCTATTCCGACAACCGCCATCCTGACAGTGTGACCTTTGTGGACCGGGTGGAGCAGGACCTGGCCCGGCGTGATTTTACCGTTAACGCCATGGCCTATCACCCCCAAAAGGGGTATATCGACCCCTATGGCGGCATCAAGGATCTGCTGGGAGGAACGCTGCGCGCGGTAGGAGATCCCCGGGAACGGTTCCGGGAGGACGCGCTGCGGATCCTGCGGGGCGTGCGGTTTGCCTGCCGGTTTAAGCTGGAGGTGGAGCCTGCCACAGCCGCTGCCATGGAGGAACTGGCACCGCTGATGGATCAGCTTGCCCGGGAGCGTGTGTACAGCGAGCTGACACAGATCCTGTGCGCAGCTGATGACCGGGAGCTGGTACGCTTTGCGCCCATCGTGCTGCAGGTCATTCCGGAACTGCGGCAGAGCTTAGGCTTTGACCAGCATAATCCCCACCATCAGCACGATGTCTATACCCACACCGCCAAGGTGCTGGCGGCTACTCAGCCGGATCCAGCGCTGCGGTGGGCTGCCCTTCTGCACGATGTGGGTAAGCCCCAGACCTTTACCCAGGACGAGCAGGGCAGAGGCCATTTCTACGGCCACGCCCAGCTCAGCGGCGAGATCGCCCAGCAGGTGCTGCAGCGGATGAAGGCCCCCAACGAGCTGAAAAATCAGGTGGTTTTCCTGGTGGAGCACCATATGGACGAGCTGTCTGCGGACAAAGCGCTGCTGCGCCGGAAGCTGAGCAAGTACGGCAGCAATAACCTGACTAAGCTGATCTGTCTGCAGCAGGCGGATATGGGCGGCAAGGGCAAAACGGCCCGTCAGGAGCAGACCTTTGAAAAAATGCTGGAGCTTGTGCGAAAGTTGGAGCAGGAGGAAGGCCGCCTGCAGATCCGGGATCTTGCCATCAACGGCAACGACCTGATGGCATTGGGCTACCCGGCCGGTCCTCAGGTCGGAAAGTGTCAGAAAGAGCTTCTGCGGCTGGTTTTGGATGGGGAGCTGCCCAATACAAAGCTGGACCTGAGCGAGAAAGCTTTGGAGCTGCTGAACGAGGACCTATGATATCGTTGTTATGAAAGTACCCTCTCAGTCAAAAATCTTTGATTTTTGACTGAGAGGGTCTATCGATCATAGTGGTGTAAAAAACCGGGATGGCAAAAACGCCATCCCGGGATTGTTTTTTGCCTGTTATTTAGCGTGCTAAAGCAAGTTTTTATTGACGAAATGGGACCGATATGGTATTATACTAAATTGGATAATGAGGTTAATATTGCCAAGTTATACGTTCGAGGGAAATTTTATTTAACAGACAGGAGAATACTATGAACAAATTCAAAAGAATTTTTGCGGTAACGCTCGCGATTGCCATGCTGCTCAGCATGAGCCTGGCTCTGAGCGCCTGCGGTGACCAGCCCCAGCAGGGCGGCACAGAAACCACTGCTCCGGCAGGAGAAAAAACCGATTATTCGGTGAGCATCAAGTCCGCCGGCGGTATGCCGCTGGAGGGCGTTGCGGTGTCTGTATATGCGGACAGCGCAATGGCAGACCTGCAGGGCTATGATGAGACCGATGCCGAGGGCAAGGCTACCGTACAGCTTCCCCAGCGGGAGGGCTATGCCATCAGCCTGTCCGGCGTCCCCAAGGGCTATACCACCGAGGCAAGCTACAGCTTCAATGGTACCTCAGCAGAAATCGTTCTGACTTCTTCTGTCGTTGCGGGAGAGAGTGTGGGCGACACCACCTTTAAGGTCGGTGATGTGATGTATGACTTCACCGTCACCACACCTGACGGCACCGGCGTGACCCTGTCCGAGATGCTGAAGGAAAAGAAGATGGTGCTGATCAACTTCTGGTACACCGGCTGCTCCTGGTGTGTCACAGAGTTCCCCTTTATGGAGCAGGCCTATCAGACATATAAGGATGATGTGGGCATTATCGCTGTAGACCCCCTGGGTGAAGGCGACGCCGCCATTGCCGCATTCCCCGGCAGTATGGGTCTGGAGCTGAGCTTCCCCATGGCAGAGTGCCCCAGCACCTGGTCCAATGCCTTTGGCATTACAGGCTATCCCACCTCTGTGATCATTGACCGCTACGGCGTGATTACCCTGATCGAGGCCGGTGCCATTACCAGCCTGCGCCCCTTCACCAGCCTGTTTGAGACCATGACTGCTGATGACTACCAGCAGAAGCTGTACAGCAGCATCGGCGAGCTGGTGACCCAGGTGAAGCCTACCTATGAGATGGATACCTCTGAGAACATCGGCGCGCTGATCAACAGCGGTGATATCGAGGTGACCTACCGTCCGGAGACCGAGGACGACAACGCTGAGTATATCTGGCCCTTTATTGAAGCGGAGAAAAACGGCGAAAAGTGCCTGAAGGCTTCCAATCAGGGCATGGATGACACCTATGCCATCCTTTACGCGGATGTGACCCTGAAGGCCGGTCAGGCCCTGGGCTTCGACTTCCTGCGTTCCACGGAGGCCGCATCGGATGTGATGTATGTTATTGTAAACGATGAGGATATCAACACCATCTCCGGCGCAAAGGAGGAATGGGAAAGCTGCTATCCTGTGGTTGCCCAGGAGGACGGCGTGTATGAGGTCGCGCTGTGCTTCGTGAAGGATTCCTCCGACGCTGTGGGTGACGATACCGTATACATTAAAAATATGCGTGTAGTCAACGAAGCGGATATCGACGCGGTGACCCATCTGCCCCAGCAGGCCGCAACCACCCAGGATGGCTTCGAATATACTTATGTGGACCTGGCATTTAACGAGAATGACGGCTACTACCATGTCGGTACTGTTGACGGACCTCTGCTGCTGGCAGATCTGATGGGCTATACTCAGTTCAGCGAGGAAAGCTCCATTTGGGAGATGGCCTACGCCGGTGATATCGTTTTGGACGGCGTGGATTATGTGGATAAGCTGGAGACCTACAGCAACTACGCCATCAATTCCAATCTGTACGGCATTTGCACCGTCAACCAGGAGCTGTATGAGCTGCTGCAGATCGTGGATCAGGTCGCGGGCTTTGACGATGAGGATCCCAACGAATGGATGAAGGCCTGTAAGTACTTTAAGGCCTACGGTCCCGACGCAAAGCAATTGGAGGACCCCATTGCCGGTCAGGCTCCCTTCTGCGCCTTCCAGGCGACCCTGGGCAAGGATGTGCCCACCAACTACTTCTACTATAACCGTGCCATTATGCCAAGAGGTATGTTTGCGGAGTTCATTCCCAGCACCTCCGGCGTATATCGCATTACCTCTCACAATGAATCCGCTCAGGGCGTGGACGGCTGGATCTTTAACGCCGATAAGGAAGTGCTGCTGACCTACGAGCATGATGAGAGAACCTACGAAAACATCGGTGAGGTATCGATCGTCTTCTATATGGAAGCCGGTACGCCTTACTATATTAATATTGCGTTCTGGGATCTGTATGAGGTCGGTTACATTTATTACGATATTGAATACCTTGGCGCAACCTATGACCACTTCCGTCTGTGTTCTCCCGGTTACTTTACTTATGACACCAACGCCACAGGCGAGGCTATGTACCACCTGATCGCAGGCGGTATCGATGTGGCGCTGGGTGACGACGGCTACTACCACCACGATCTGGGTGACGGCAAGCTGGGCAGCATCATTTATGCGGACTTTACCGGCGTGACCCTGATCAACACTCCCATTGCCACCGTCGATGGCGTGAAGGGTCTGATCGACCAGGGTGCCTTTGATTACAGCAAGTCTGAGGATGATACGCTGATCCTGTCCGTGATCGAAAGCTGCGACGGTGACGAAAAGAAGATCGAAGAAAAGCTGAAAACGCAGTGGGGTGACAGCTACGAGGAGAACCTGTGGCTGTATGAGGATGTAAAGAACGGCAAGTTCCACGGAACGGGCGAGGACCATACGGCTACCGTCAGCAAGTATCTGGATAAGATCATCCGGGACGGCAGTGAAAAGGATGGCTGTGTCGCGGTGACAGAGGAGCTGGCGGAGATCCTGCTTCAGCTTATGAGCAAGTATACCTTCGAGAATGTGGACCATTCCTGGACAAAGCTTTGCTACTACTATGACTATATGGGACGGGGCTAAGCAGCCCCGGACCCCCTTCAATGAGGTGTGAATATGAATATGTTGAAGAAGATCACAGCGCTGCTTTTGGCGGTGCTGCTGTGCTGCAGCGTTGCGGCCTGCGGCGGAACCCAAAACGGAAATGAAAATGCCACGAATTCCAATGAGGCAGCTTACAAGGTCACATTGGTCAACGCCCTGGGGCAGCCCTACACCTCCGGTGTGGTGGTGAAGTTTATGCAGAACGGTCAGCAGGTGGCTATGCAGGTTCCCAATGAAAGCGGCGTGGCTGAAAAGACCATGGTCAAGGGCGATTATACGGTAGAGCTGCAGTTTACAGGTGACGGGGAATACGCTTACGATCTGTCCGCTATGACCCTTTCGGCTGAACAGACTGAGCTGACAGTGGAGCTGAGCAACAAGCTGAGCCAGCAGACCCAAACCCTGGGCGTTCGCGGCTCTGTATTTGAAGCCCACTATGTTTCCGCGGGCTGCACCCAGGTGGAGCTGGACAGCGAGACCATGAGCTATTTCCTGTTTACTCCTACTGAGCCCGGTACTTATGAATTTTCCCTGATCGGCTCTGATGCTGCCATTGGCTACTACGGTATGCCCCACTTTGTGCAGGAAAACAGTGCTGCTACTGTGGAAAACAATAAATTCACCATTTCTGTCCGTGAGTCTATGATCGGCTCCGGAGAAGGCGGTACCTCCGTGATGGTGATCGGTGTTGCTGCCGCTGAGGGCAGTGCCGTGCTGGCCATCGACCGGATCGGTGATCCTGAGTGGACCGTGGAGGATGAGCCCTGGACAGTTTATGAAAAGACTGTGGAGCTGGCACCCTACAGTGTCCCTGCCGGTGCGCAGTTCGGCGAATTCGATCTGACCGCCGCTTCTGATGCCTATAAGCTGGTGCTGGGTACCGATGGCTTCTACCACCTGGACAGCGAAAACGGTCCGCTGGTGCTGATGAAGCTGGGCAAGACTGAGGAAAAGGATCAGTATGTGGATGCTTTTGAGGTTATTTTGGAGCATACCGGTGTGGTCCGTTACTTCTTCGACGACAACGGTGAGTTCGTAAAGAAAGAGCGTTACAGTGATTGCCTGCTGGAGTACATTGCCTGTGTGGACGAAGAAACCGGCCTGTATCCGCTGACAGAGGATCTGAAGTATATCCTGCAGCAGGAGGGTGAGGATTCCGGCTGGTGGGATCCTGAGTCCAGCCTGTACCTGTTCGTGGATGAAAACGGTTTGCCCCTGGACGGAATTAACAACGAGATCGCCTGGCTGTTTATGTGCCGGTATATGAAGTAACCGTTTTTTCGCAGGATACCAACTGAAAGGTTGTGAGCATTTCTTATGAAACGATTTAGAAAAGACACCTGGCGGCGTGTGGGTACCGTTTGCCTGCTGCTGTGTCTGTGTGTTTGCTTTGCTGCCTGCCGGCGGCAGCCGGGGGTGGAACCTACCGACCCCCAGCAGACCCAGGCCCAGACGCAGGAACCGGTAGACTACGCCCTGCAGGTCCAAAGTGCCGGCGGTCTGCCGCTGGAGGACCTGACGGTGTATATTTACGCCGACAGCACACTGGCTGACCTGGTGGCGGTCGTCAAGACCGACAGCGAGGGTAAGGCATCCTTTTCCTATAACGCCGGTGATGGCTATGTTGCCGTACTGACAGATGTACCCCAGGGCTATGTAGCTTTGGAGCAATATCCGGTTACCCAGTCCACAGTGATCACGCTGGAAGTGGAGCTTGTGGCCGGCGAGCTGGACAATGTCAGCTATAAGCTGGGTGATGTGATGCAGGATTTCACCTTCACCGATGTGGACGGCAAGGAATATAAGCTTTCCGAGCTGCTGATGTTTAAAAAAGCGGTAGTGCTGAATTTCTGGTATACCGAGTGCAACCCCTGCAAAATGGAATTTCCCTATTTGCAGGAGGCTTACGCGGAGTACAGCGATGTGCTGGAGGTTTTGGCCATTGACCCGGTGGAGCAGGACAATGCGCTGATCAAGGCCTTTGCCCAGGAGCGTGGACTGACCTTCCCGGTCGGTGCCGGTGATCCTGCCTGGGGCAGCGCAATGCCTCTGACATTTTTGGGCTATCCCACCACGGTGGTCATTGACCGATACGGTATGATCGCGATGATTCACGGCGGAAGCGTGACCAATGCCCAGAATTTTAAGGATGTATTCGCGTTCTTTACCGATCCGGATTATGTCCAGACCACGGTAAACAGCATGGAGGAGCTCTTTGTAACGGAGCCGGATCCGGAGGCTGTGGAGAACCCCGTGGATATCAGCGGACAGGCCAGCTTTGAGCTGACCCTGGACCCCGGACAGGTCCACTATGTGAATATCCACAAAATGATGAATGTTTGGCTGCAGGTGGATAACAGCTATATCTATGCCGAATACGGAGATAAGACCTATACTCCCTCCAACGGCTCCATTGGCTTTCTGTTTTCCGCCCCCAGCACCTTTGAGCCGGCGCAGATCGGTTTCGGAAACGACAGTGACGAGCGGCAGACCTTTACGGTCCATTTGTCCAACTTGCCCGGTTCCTATGAAAACCCCTATACTATGCAGGTAGGCGAGTTTACTGCCAGCGTCAGTGCCGGCAACGACCAGGGCGTATATTTTACCTATACGGCCTCCGAGGACGGCTACTTCAAGCTGCGCTGCACTGCGGTCAGTCCCAGCGGAACAGGCTACGGTGTGAATGTCCATAACCTGATCTCCAATGCGTTTATGACGATTTCCTCTGAGGAAGCCGGGGACGCTGCCCAGGACGGATATTTGACCATGCCGATGAATGTAGGCGAAAAGCTGCGTATTTCCATTGCGGCAATGCCGGACGAGTCCCATAATTATCCGGCGGCCACCTTTACCATGCAGGCAAAGTTTGATGCCGGCGAGGTGGAGGATATTGTGCAGAAGGAAAAGGCTTTCTATGCGGTGACAGTCACTGACGAAAACGCAAAGCCCGTATCCGGCGTGGGTATCCAGCTTAACGGTTCCGAAAATTCCAGAGTGTCCATGCAGACCGATGAAAACGGTGTGGCCTCGGCGCTGGTGGATGAGGACAGCTACACCGGTACGCTGATCGTGCCGGCGGGCTATCAGGCAAACACTACCCAATTTGAACTGGATCCGGATAATCTGATGCTCTCCCTGAAGCTGGACACTGTGTACGTTGCGGCGAAAGAGGCATACACTGTGCGTGTGACGGATAATACCGGCGCGGCAGTGCCCAACGTAGTGGTGGTGATCGGCAGTACCTTCGGTACGACGGACACCAACGGCGTATACACAGCCCAGTTGGAAAAGGGAACCTACACGGTTATGATCGTGGTTCCCAGCGGCTACACAGCCAACAGCATTATGTATACATTCCCGGAAAACGATACGACTCTGGGCATTGTGCTGAAAAAGGGCTCCTCCGGTCAGGATACCAATGTAGGCGGTGACGGAGATGACGGCTCCGGTGGCACCGGTGGCTCCGGCGGCGTGTCCGGCGGTGATACCGACGGCACCGGCGGCAATACCGGCGGTGAAACCGGCGGCGGCAGCTCCGGCGGCGGCACCCTGGAGCCTCCGGCTGAAAATGAACTGACCTACAGCGTCAAGCTGGTGGATATGCAGGGTTACCCTGTCACCGGCGTTGTGGTTACCTTCAGTCAGGGTGGCATCCCCATGGGCATTGCCACGGTCAATGCCTCCGGCTATGCAAGTAAAAATCTGGTAAAGGGCGCGTACAGCATCAGCCTGATCAGTTCCAGAGGCGATGTGCTGGTTTATGATGAGGCTGAGGTTACGCAGAAAAAACCCTCTGTGACCGTGACCGTAGTGGGCAAGCCGGACCACAGCACCAATCAGGATACCTACTATTGGGGCAACAGCTACAGACTCTATGAGGGAAGCACCAAGCTGGACTTGATCAATCAAACCAATTATAATGCAGATTACGGATGCTGGATGTATGTATTCTATCCTGCCAGCTCCGGTGAATACCGCTTCACAGTATCAGGCGGAGCGGAGTTGGGGTACTACGGAAGTGTAAACTTCCTGAACAAGAACAAGACTACCGCTGAAACCGGCAGCTTTACAGTTACTGTAAGGGACGGCGAGTTCAGCAATGACACCCAGCCCCTGCTGGTGGTCGGTGTGGTGCCCAAGGGCAACGACAAAGCACCTACGGTGACAGTGTCCCGGGTTGCTGACGCACCGGAGGAATTGCCCGTAACCGTTTATACACCGGCCAAGGCTCCGACAGAGTTTGACCTGAAGGAAACCGGTACCGTTACCTATATCAATCTGGAGGGAACCGCAAGCATCCAGAAGGGCAGAGACGGTTACTATTACCTCAACGGCAAGAAGCTGTATGTCAATATTGGCAACGGTGCGCCCTATATCACCATGGCGAACCTGCTGGGTCTGCAGTTTGACAGCAGTGCCGGCACATGGGGCGAAACCAGTATGGGTACCGGCCTGAAGGGCTATATCTATGAAGGTGATGAGATCGTAGGCAAGGAAGACTTTACGGCCTGCATGCAGAGCTATGTCAAAGCCTGTGATCCTGTCAGCGGCCTGTATCCCCTCAACGACGATCTGATGTACATGTTCAAGCAGGCCGGCTCCTATATGGGTTGGTGGAATGTAGAGCATCCCAACTTCCTCTTTGAGGGCCTGACCAAGCTTAATACGCAGATCGCGTGGATGTTCGCCTGCTGCTACCTTGACTAATTAGGAGGAAATGATAATGAAAAAACTGATTGCACTGGCATTGCTGCTTTGCCTGGTTACAGGTCTGTGCGCCTGTGGCTCTGATGCCGCGACACCGACTACCACGGTACCGGCTACAGAAGAAACTACAGAAAATGTAACAGAAGCAACCACCGAAGGCTCCGATGTAGCCGACGGTATGGCCGTGTATACCGTGACCGTGGTGGATGAGGGCGGAAACCCCATTTCCGGTGCGTTTGTCCAGATCTGTAAGGATGACTGCTTCCCCGGCTCCACCGATGAAAACGGTGTTGCCACCTTTACCCGGCCTGAGAGCGAGGGCTATAAGATCTCTTTCATTTCTCTGCCTGTCGGCTATGACTACGCAGGCGAGGAAACAGAATTCTACTATGAGGGCGATGCCAAGGAGCTGACCATTAGCCTGAAGGCTGTTGCATAAGCGAAGAAACAAAGCTTCTCAATCGTGAAGGAGAACAGCAATGAAAAACAATAAAAAGCTTATCGGGCTGTTGATTGGGTTAGCATGCCTTGTGCTTGGTGTTGTTCTGCTGTTAACGCTGTGCGGTGAGCCTAAGGCCCCGTCTCAGCCAACAGAACCGACAGGCACGCAACAGCCTGCAACGACCCAGCCCCCGGAGGAAACAACAGAGCCCGAGCCCTCCACGGCACCTGCTGAGGAGGAAACAACTCAGGAGCCTACCGAGGAGGAAACTACCCAGGAGCCTACCCAGGACCAGGGAAGCGGCAATGATATCAACCACGGCACCGGCGGCGGATATGATCCCCAGGCCACACAGCCGGAACAGGAGACAACCGAACCGGAGGAAGACCCCACCGGGGAAGTGGATGTTCCGGCCGCGGGTACAAAGGACAACCGCTATTACGAGGCACTGTCCCAGGCTCCGGGCAGCTTTACGACCGTGAAGATCCCGGCCGGCGGCAAGATGTACTACACACTGAAGCTTGCCGGTGCGCTGCTGCAGGTGGAGTCTGACGATGTGAGCATCGTTTACAAGGGCAAGACCTACAAGGCCAAAGATGGCCTGATCCAGCTTCCGCTGTCTGAGAAACAGCCTATGCAGGTGCAGTTTGTCAACAGCGGCAAGAAGGCCCGGTCCTTCCAGGTCAGCACCCTGGAGGAGGAGGGCAAGGCCTCCAATCCCATCCGGGTGAAGAAGCTGGACGGACTGAGCATCCAATTGATCAAGAACGATCAAGACGGACTGTACTATGCCTGGAAGGCGGACCGTTCCGGTATCCTGACGTTGAGCCTGGCCAATGTGAAGCCCGCTAACGCTCAGGTAGAGCTGACAGTCACCGTCAATGACGAAACCATGAAGCTGTCCGATTTCTCCGGCGGCGCGCTGGAGATCCCGGTGGAGAAGGATGACCAGGTCACCGTGCAGGTGCAGGCTCAGGCCGGAACCAACGGCAAGGTGCCTGCGGTGCAGGTGCAGCTTGGCAGCTTCATTGCCGATGTGACCCAGCTTAACGTTCCGGTGGTTCCCTACAAGACCAATACGGCAAAGCTTGCTGCCGGTACCAGCGTCTACTACAGCATTACCGGTGCCAACGGCACTGTGATGACCCTGAGCGGCGGCAATGGAGCTGTGGTTTATGACGGCACTACCTACACCGCGGATAAGTCCGGCAAGGTGACCGTCAATTTGGCACCCGGTGAGGATATTGACAGCGTGGACCTGAAGCTTGTGAACAACGGCTCCAAGGCCCAAAGCTTCAAGCTTCATTTTGCCTACCCGGTGGGTCACCGTGAAAATCCCCAAAAGCTGTCTAAGCTGGGTTCGCTTCAGGTGAACCTGACTCAGGGCACACAGGGCTATTTCTACAGCTATACACCGAAGAAAAGCGGCGCGGTGCTGTTCACTGTGACCACGCCTGCGGCCGGTGAAAATACCCGGACCGATATTACCGTTATCAACACACAGACTCAGGAGGAAGCCAGCCTGTGGACCGAAGGCACCCAGCAAAAACGGGTAGCCCTGGAGGTGACAGAAGGCGAGGCGCTGCTGATCTGTGTCAAGGCAACCGATCCTTATACCTTCAGTGAGCTGTGCGTGGACGCACAGGTCACGGTACACGGACAGCTCAGCGCCTATATTCCGCTGGAGTATCCCGGCGGTACGCTCAACGTGCCGGCAGGCTCTGTGCAGTACTATGAAAGCTATAATATCGGCGGCACCACCTTCCGGCTGGAAGGCGAGAATGTATCTGTCACCCACAACGGTGTGACTTACATCCCCAAGGATGGAAAGCTCAGCTTCCAGGTGGAGGCGGAAGGCAGAATGCCTGCCCGGTTTATTGTGGAAAATACCGGCGATGCTGACGCAGCCTACCAGGTGACGCTGACCTATCCTGTGGGCAGTATGATGAATCCCGGCGTCCTGGCATTGGGCAACAGCTTTGTCAATCAGCCTGCAGGCGCGTCGGAATACTGCTTCAACTATACGGCACCCAAGGCCGGTCAGGTGGTATTCACCTTTGATCCGGCGGCAAACTGGGTTTACACGGTGGATAATCTCACAGCCGGCACCTATGGCGAGATCCAGTACAGCGACAGTGATCCCGCAGTACCGGAGACCGCTGTGGATGTACAGCAAGGTGACGTGGTTCAGATCCGTGTCAACACCTATGACCCGGCGGAGCCCTTCAGCGCACCTGCCGGTACAGTGTCCTTCGAAACGGCACTGCATACCTTCCACGAGATCCACGATGTGACGGTCCCTGTGGAGGCATCCATCCTGGTTGGTGAAACGGCCCATTATCAGGGTCTGCTTCAGGGTACTGTGCTTTCTCTGCAGAATGCCCAGAAGATCACCTTAGGATATGAAGGAAAAACCTACGGTGCCGATGAAGGCGGCAATTTGGGAATGACCTTCCTGAAGCCGGACGACGCCGGCAGCTACAGCTTCTCCCTGATGAACTGGGGCGCAGAGCAGTGGGACAGCACCCTGACCTTGTCTGTGATCAACGGCGGTCCCAAGGCTCCCGGTGAGCTTCTGCTGGGTGAAGGCGAGACCAGCACCCCGGCCGGCGGCGTGGGCTATTGGTTCAGCTACACCGCCCCCAAGGCAGGACAGCTTGTGCTGACCCTGGACGGGGAAGCAAACTGGCGTTATGCTGTCAACAGCGGCGCTATCGTGTCCAGTGATGAAGCCCAGAGCAATGTGATCACCCAGGATGTGCAATCCGGTGAGCAGACGCTGATCTGGCTGAGCACTTACGATCCGGAAAATCCGGACACTGCTCCTGAGGGCGTGGTGAAGTTTAAGGCTGATTTGTTTAGCGAACCGGTGACCCTGGAGGACCTGACGGTTCCCTACCAAACAGAGGTCGTGTTCGCCGAGACAGCAAAATTTACCGGCGATCTGCGCAACATCATCGTGACCGTTGAAAACGCAAGAAGTGCGGTGGCGGTTTATAACGGAGAGGAATATACCGCCAATGCCCGCGGTGACATTAAGATCACCTTCCTGGAGCCGGACAGCGACGGCAACTGGGTCTTCACCTTGCGCAACAACGGCGAGGCACAAAGCTTCACCTTGAGCTTCGACGGCGTCACAGGAAGCTGGCTCAATCCCGATGCGCTGCAGCTCGGAACCAACACAGTGGAGCTTGCGGAAAACGCCGCGGATTATCACTACAGCTATATCGCTCCCAAGGACGGCCTGTTTGAGCTTTCCTTTGATCAGAACAGCCACTGGCAATACACATTGGATCACTTGACCAATGAAGTCTTCGGACTGACTCAGTACAGCGGCACCGGCGCAGACAAGGTGACCCTGGAGGTCAAGGCCGGAGATGAGATCTTGCTGCGGGTCAACACCTTCGATCCGGAGAACCTGGATACACTGCCTGCCGGCACAGTCAGCTTCGAGGCTGACCTGACCACCGGACCTCATACCGTTGAGGATCTGCTGTCTGCTTTCTCTGTAGATTTGGTGGCAGGGGAAACTGCGGTGGTTACCGGTGAGCTGCGCAATGTGATCGTCACACTGGCTGACGCCGGTGACGCGGTGCTGACCTACAACGGCACCGAGTATGTTGCCAATGATGATAATCAGATCCAGGTAACGATTTTGGAGCCTGACAGCGAGGGCAATTGGACCTTTACCCTGAAAAACGGGGCTGAGGACCGCAGCTTCAAATTCAGCTTTGAGGGACTGACCGGTCACTGGATGAACCCGGCTGAACTAAAGCTTGCACAAAATGACGTGACCCTGGAAGCAGGCGCGGCTGATTACAATTACAGCTACACAGCACCGAAGGCCGGCACTTTGGTCTTTGTATTTGACCCCAGTGCGGATTGGCGTTACTGCATCAATGAGCAGAGCGTGCATGTCAGCACGGAACCGGGCGCGGACACCGTAGAAATAGAGCTTGCGGCAGGCGCAACGGTATATTTGGCGGTCAATACCTATGATCCTGAAGCACCTCAGAGTACCCCGGCCGGCACTGTCAGCTTTGACGCGACCCTGATCACCGGTCCTTTGCAGATCACCGATACTAGCCAGCCTACCATTGCATCCATCATGGCCGGAGAAACGCTGCGGATCACAGGTGATATGTACGGCGAGAGATTGACCATTATGGGCGCTCAGGGCCTGGCTCTGAGGCTCAATGGCGAGCTTTACCTGCCGGACGAGGATCAGACGATCCAGTTGACACTGCCGGAGGCTGACGGTGAGGAGCTGCTGGAATTTACCCTGTACAACGGCAATGAAAACGATGGCAGCTACAGCCTGGCCTTTGGTAACCCGGTGGGTACGCCGATGAATCCGGCAGAGCTGATCATTGGCAAGAATGTTGCAACCTGCCAGCAGGGCGGCAGTGGCTATCATTATCAGTTCACCGCAACCAAGACAAACTATACCCTCAGACTGATCTTTACCGCAGGCACCAAGTGGAAGGTGATCTACAACGGTAAGGAATATGACAGTGAAACCACTTATATCAACCAAAGCACCCAAACCCAAACGCTGAACCTGGGTAAGAAGTTTACGGTAGGCGAGCCTGTGCCGATTATCGTGATGACTTATGACCCGGCAAATCCGGATGTTGTACCTTCCGGCAGCGTGGAATTTGAGGTCACCTACAAGAAATAATAGCAAGCGCCCCCTGGTTTTGTCTGACAAAACCAGGGGGCGCAGTCTGTCAAAAAACTTGTTTTTTGGCAGACTGCCAGAGGTCAAAGGAGCGCCAAAGACAAACAACTCGACTCCGTCGGCGTACAGGTGGTACGGTAGGAGTCGAGTTGTGCAGTAAGTCAAAACACCTTGCACAGCAAGGGCTTTCATGTGTTTCCTTTAGTTTTGCTTTCAGCAAAATATCCCTCCTCACAACCGCGAGGTGCAAGGGATGCGCCTGATTTGAATTATTGTGTTTTGACGGTTTGGGGGTTCTTTGACACTCTGAGCCCCCTGTTTTTGTTTCACAAAAACAGGGGGCGTTGTTAATCATTTTTGTTGTTGCTGGAGAAGACATCCGCAACCTCGCTGATGGTGATGTAGGCCAAGGGGTCGATCTCGTGGACGATATCACGCATCCGTATAACCTGATACCGGTTGACCACGAAGTAGATCATCGTTTTTTGCCGGTTGGAGTAACCGCCCTTTGCGTCCAGATGCGTCATGCCGCTGCCAAAGGCGTCACCTAAGGCCTTGCAAATTTCATCCGGCTGCTCTGTGATGATCATAGCACACTTGGCTCTGTCCAGGCCCTCGACGATAAAGTCGACTGTTTTCAGGGCGGCAGCGTAGGTGACAATGGAGTATAGAGGCAGGATCCAGCTTTGCAGCACAAAGCCGCAGATCACATACAGAAGGACATTGTAGACCATCACGAAGGTGCCTACGGTAATGCCCAGCCGTTTGGCAAAGATCACCGCCATGACCTCAATGCCGTCCATGGCACCGCCGTAGCGGATGGCCAGGCCGCTGCCAATGCCGGATATGACACCGCCGAATAAGGCGCATAGCAAAAGGTCTGTACCGGCCAGAGGAGAGGCAATGCTCACATCAATGGGAAAGATGTCTGTGATCAGCCAGGCGAAAAGAGAGTAGATGGCAACGGCGTAAATGGCGTAGACGGTAAACAGCCATCCCTGTTTCTTCAGCCCAAATAAAAACAGCGGAATATTTAAAATCAAAAGGAAAAAGGACAGGCTTAAGAATTCCGGTGATATTTGATTGAGCAGCATAGAGGTTCCGGATATGCCGCTGTCATACAGCTTGACGGGGGACAGGAAAATGGTAATGCCCACGGCATTGATAATTCCGGCAACGGTCAGCATCAGCAGATTGGAAAGGCGATTTTTTTTCAGTTGCTTGATCAAATCGGTTCCCTCACTTATGGTTTTCTTTTATGATAGCATAAAATTATGAAGATTTCTACAGCAATGACGCGCCTTTCTTGGAAATCACACAAGGCTACCATTCGCTCATCCCCAGGCCCCCGTGTTTTCAGAGAAACTGAAATTTGAGGATTGAACGCTTTACAACAGGCAAAAGTTGGGATACAATAGAACGGAAGGGAGGGCGGTGCCAATGCAGGAAAAACAGCATACAGTGGGCCGGTTCGCGCCGACGCCCTCCGGCAGGATGCATTTAGGAAACGCCTTTGCGGCACTGATGGCCTGGCTGGCGGTGCGCAGTCAGGGTGGTACCATGCTGCTGCGTATGGAGGACCTGGATACCCAGCGCACAAAGCCGGAATATGCCCAGCTCCTGCGGCAGGATCTGCAGTGGCTGGGACTGGATTGGGACACGGAAACGCCCTGCCAAACCAACCGAACGGAAGCCTACATCCAATGCTTTGAGCAGTTGCAGGCGCAGAATTTGCTGTACCCTTGCTACTGTACCCGCAGTCAGCTTCACAGCGTCAACGCCCCTCACACCAGTGACGGCACCTATGTTTATCCCGGCACCTGCCGAAACTTAACGCCTTTGCGGCAAGCGTCCTTTGACCGGGCACCGGCCTGGCGTTTGAAGGTGCCGGACCGGCTTTACAGTGTGCAGGACCGTATTCAGGGGCTGTACCGGGAGAATTTGGCCGCAGACTGTGGGGATTTTGTGATCCGCCGGGGAGACGGTGCCTTTGTTTACCAGCTTGCGGTAACGGTGGATGACGGGCAGTGGGGCGTCAATCAGGTGGTCCGGGGCGTAGATCTGCTCAGTTCTGTGCCAAGGCAGATGTATCTGCAGGAGCTGTTTGGGTTTCCCCAGCCGGAATATGCCCATATTCCTCTTTTGGTGGCACCGGATGGCCGGCGGCTGAGCAAACGGGATCGGGATATGGATCTGGGCGTGCTGCAAAGCAGGCTGACGGCACCCCATCTTATAGGCATTTTAGCCTGCGCGGCCGGTATCATTGACCGTGCCGAACCGGTGAGTCCCAGAGAGCTTGTGGGAGAATTCCAGTTTAGCAAAATACATAAAGATAAAATATGCCTGAAATTATCCAAAACGTATGATTTTTTATGATATTTTATCCAATATTGACAAAGTTTCCGGGCAGCCCTTGCCTTTTTCTTCTTAAACCCTTATAATGACCTTATCATAAAGCCAAGGAGGGCACTGTTTATGAAAAAACCCGTATTAGTTGTGATGGCCGCCGGTATGGGCAGCCGTTACGGTGGACTCAAGCAGATCGATCCGGTGGGAAGCCACGGCGAGGCAATTTTAGACTATTCCCTGTTTGATGCGCACGAAGCAGGCTTTGAAACTGCGGTGATCATCATCAAGAAGGCTATTGAAAAGGATTTTATGGATACTGTGGGCCAGCGTCTGAAAGATTGCCCCATGGAGATCCGCTATGCATTCCAGGAGATTGACAAGGCAATTCCCGAGGGATATGAGATCCCGGCAGAACGTACCAAGCCCTGGGGCACCAGCCATGCGGTGCTGTGCGCTAAGGAGCAGATCGGTGATGCACCCTTTGCGGTGATCAATGCCGATGATTACTACGGAAAATCCGCTTACAAGACCCTGTATACATACCTGTCTTCTGCTCACAATACGGAAAAGTACGATTTCTGTATGGTGGGATACCGGCTGGGCAATACTGTCACCGACAACGGCTCTGTGGCAAGAGGTGTGTGCCAGACCGATGATAACGGCTATTTGACTCAGGTGGTGGAGCGGACCAAGATCGAAAAATACGACGGCGGCATCCACTTTACAGAGGATGACGGCGCTACCTGGACGGAGCTTTCCGCTGATGTGAATGTTTCCATGAATATGTGGGGCTTCACGCCGGAGTTCTTGCAGGAGATCGAGGCCCGGTTCCCGGAATTTTTGCAGGTGGATGTACCGAAAAATCCTGCCAAGGCAGAGTACTTCCTGCCCCGCACGGTCAGTGATCTGCTCAGCGAGAACAAAGCAACCGTGAAGGTGCTGGAGTCTGCGGACAAGTGGTACGGCGTGACCTACGCTGCCGACAAGCCTCAGGTCGTGGCGGCCCTGAAGGCAATGGCCGCAGAAGGCAAATACCCCGACGGCCTGTGGGGCTAAACTGCATATGAAAAACAGGGACTGTCCAACATAGACAGTCCCTGTTATACTTATACACAAATTGCAGTTTATCGAGCAGATTGCCCTGACGGGCAATGGCATTCTTCGAATGCCGGGGAAACGGATTGCCACGCCACTTAAGCGCACTGGCTCGCAATGACATATTGGTGGGTTTCCACTGTTTTGCTAAACAGGAAAATCACTGATACGCAACATTTTTGCGTTATTTGCAGCAAAACCAAAAAACCTAAAGCGGTGTCATTGCGAACCAGTGACCGTGGTGCTCCGCGCAGCGAATTATAAATTACTATGATTGCCGGGGGCAATCATACCTCAGTTAAAATCACTGGTGTGGCAATCCGTTCTCCTGCAATGCGTAGCATTGCGCCGCCCGTAGGGCGGCAATTTGATACCAACAACAGCTCGATAAATTGGAATTTATTCTGCGTTTTTGATTTGGTCCAGGCTTTCACGGATCGTGCCGATGGAATACAAAGAGCCGAAGCACAGCACAACGCCGTCGTTGCCTGCAAGGCTGATCGCAGTGCGCACGCCATCTTCCACGGTGTCACAGGCTACGGCACGGGCACCGGCTTTTTGCAGATGCTCTGCCAGCTCTGCGGCCTCCAGCTTCCGGGGGTTAGGAGGCGTGACACATACAAACTGGTCTACCAGCGGCATCACCGGCTGATACATCAGGCCGTAATCCTTGTCCGCCAGCACGCCGGTCAGGGCAATGACAGTGCGGTCCTGCAAATAATCCTGAATGTTCTGCACCAAGGCTTCGATACACTGGGGATTGTGGCCGCCGTCGATGATGAACAGGGGATCGTGTCCCACAATGTCAAACCGGCCGGGCCAGCGGACCTGCTTCAGGCCCTGGCGGATGTGGTCCTCGGTAATGGCCCACCCTTGCTCGATCAGGCTGTCGGCAACGCTGAGCACCACCGCTGCGTTGTGGAGCTGGTGGACGCCCAGAAGGGGTAAAAACAGATCCTTTCGCTGACCGCAGTCAAACACTTGGCCCTCTAAGCCGTGGCTTTTCAGCGCAAGACCGTCAAAATCCGCTTTTTTCAGGGATACCTGCCGTTCCCGGCAGATCCGTTCAAATACCGCTTCTACAGAGGGCGTGCTCCGGTAAATGACCGCATGGCCGCCCTCTTTAAAAATACCGGCCTTGGTTTCCGCGATCTTTTCCACCGTATCACCCAGCACCTCTGTGTGGTCCAGGCCAATGTTGGTGATCACCGCCACCTCCGGGGTTTCGATCACGTTGGTGGAGTCCAAAGCGCCGCCCATGCCTACCTCCAGCACGACGATATCGCAGCCGCTACGGTAGAAGTATTCAAAGGCAATGCAGCTTACCAGCTCAAATTCTGTGGGCCGTTCCTCCATGGAGTCCGCCATAGGCTTGACCCAGGCAGTGATCTCGGCCAGGGTTTCGTCCGGGATCTGCTCACCGTTGACCTGCATTCTCTCATTGAAGCGGTAGATATACGGAGAGGTGTACAGGCCGGTGGTGTAGCCGGCGGCTTGCAGGATAGAAGCGGTCATTGCCGCGGTGGAGCCCTTGCCGTTGGTACCGGCAATGTGGACAAATTTCAGCTTCTTTTCCGGATTACCCATCTTTTCCAGCAGGATCTGGGTACGGCTCAGGCCGGGGATGCTGCCCTTCCAAAAGACGGAGTGGATATATGCAATAGCTTCCTGTGCGTTCATTGATCTTGTTCCTTTCTTGCTGCCGGAGGCCAAACGCCGATGCGGTGAAACAGGCCGGACCGCAGTAAAAACCAAACGGCGGCTACATCCAGCACAAAAGTGATGGCAAATTGTACAGACCGGGTACTTAAATGGAGCATAAAGCCCTTCATAAATACACCGTCATAGTATACATAGGCCAGTGCTGCGCTCTGATAGAAAATGGAGCCCAAAACCACCGGGCAAAACACGGCGGCGATCAGCCAGAAAAGCTGATTTTTTCCAGCTACCCGGTAACGGAACAGGCCTGCAGACAGGCCATAAAGGATGGGCGGCAGGCAGAAGAGGGGGTTGTAGCCATAGGCGGAAAACAGACACCCCACAAAATCCGCGGCAAAGCCTACCAGGGCTCCGGGCAGGGGTCCGAATAAAAGTCCGGCCAGGATGATCGGCACCGCTTCAATGGAAAAACGGGCAGACTCCGATGGCATCAGACCCATCAGTCGTGCCAGCACCACGCTCAGGGCTGCCAGCAGGGCACAGTAGGTCAATGTTTGGGTGGACATAGACCTGAAATTGTTTTTTTTCATAAAAAAGCCTCCTTTTGTAAACAGACTTTTCCTATCGGTCCAAACAAAAAACCCCTAAGCGCAAAATGCGCACAGGGGAGTGAAGTTATGGACACGAATAGGCCCAGCGATTTGCTGAGCATCGTTGCTACATAAAGGAGAAGCTCCAATATGGCGCAGCGGGTGCGGATACCTTATCGCGGGCAATGCCCTTCGTCTGTCACTCAACTCCCCATTTTGACAGCACTTCACGCAAGGCGTCCTACTCTGTTCGTGTGTATCATACACGATGTATCGATAAAAGTAAATAGGTTTTTGCAGAAAAAATAAAAAACTTTGGAAACTTCCAGAAAATAGGCGGTAATACCTGTTGTTTTTGTTGACAACCAAGGGGGTTCAGGGGTATAATATCGTATTATACTATGGGCTTTTGTGGAGATTTTTTCGAAAGGGAGCATCACGTATGTACAGGCGTTTTGTAAAAAGAGGATTTGATATTATCCTGTCACTCTTGGGAATTCTGATTGGCGGTATTCCGATGCTGATCGTGGCACTGCTGGTGAAATTGGATTCCCCCGGCCCGGTGCTTTTTAAGCAGGACCGGATCGGTCTCAACGGCAAGGTGTTCAAAATTCTGAAATTCCGGTCCATGTGTGTTGGCGCGGAAAAGGACGGCGTTTATTCCGACAACCGGGACAGCCGGGTGACAAAAGTCGGAAAGCTCCTCAGGGCCACCAGCCTGGACGAGCTGCCCCAGTTTTTCAATGTATTAAAGGGAGATATGAGCTTTATCGGCCCCCGTCCGCCCCTGACATATCACCCCTGGCCCTTGGAGGAATACACAGAGCATCAGCGCAGGATGTTTGAGGTTCGCCCCGGTATCACCGGCTGGACTCAGACCCACGGCCGTAAGGACGTGGAGTGGCATCGTCGCATTGATCTGAATGTATGGTATGTGGATCATGTAAGCCTGTGGCTGGATCTGAAAATCCTGTTTTTGACCGTCTTTAAAGTGCTGACCAATGCGGACAATGAAAATAAAGGCGCTACCGTGGTAACAGACAAGCAGGAAGAACCTGTGGAAAGTGGAAAATAATATGGAACATATCAAACTGATGTACATAACCAATCAGCCGGAGGTGGCGTTGATTGCAGAAAATGCCGGCGTGGACCGGATCTTTGTGGATATGGAATATATTGGCAAGGGTCTGCGTCAGGGCGGCATGGATACGGTGCAAAGTCACCACACCCAGCAGGATGTGGCCCTGATGGCCAAAACCTTGACCAAATCTCAGCTTCTGGTGCGGTGTAACCCCATCCACGAGGAAACCCGGGAATACTGCTCCTCCAAAGAGGAGATCGACGGTATCATTGAAAACGGTGCCCAGGTGGTGATGCTGCCCTATTTCAAGACTGCCGCAGAGGTGGAAAAATTTGTCCGCCTGGTGGACGGCCGGGCAAAGACGCTGCCGCTGATGGAAACTGCGGAGGCGGCTGAGCACGTCGATGAGATCTTGCAGGTGGATGGTATCGACGAGATCTATATTGGACTGAATGACATGAGCCTGTCTTACGGCTACAAGTTTATGTTCCAGCTCCTGGAAAACGGTACTGTGGATCGCTTGGCAGATCAGTTCCGGAACAAGGGCCTGCCCTTTGGCTTTGGCGGCATTGCGTCTTTGGATGGCGGCTTGCTGCCCGGCTCCTATGTACTGAAGGAGCACTATCGGCTGGGCTCTTCCAGCGTGATCCTGTCCAGAAGCTTCTGCAATACGGCGAAGGCTGAGTCTATGGAGCAGGTCCGGCAGATCTTTGATACCGGTGTGGCGGATATTCGCCGGCTGGAGCATATTTGCCAGACCACGCAGATCGATTATGCGGAAAATCATCGCACCGTGTGCCAAAAGGTGCGTCAGATCGCGCAGATGCTGAAAGGATAACAAGATGAATATACTGGTGACAGGTGCCTGGAGATGCACACAGGAGCAGTTGGATAAAATTCGCCGGTTGGGCCATACAGTATCCTTCATGCAAAACGAAAGTGACGGCCTGCCGGTAGACCCGGAATGGGTAGAGGGCCTGATCTGTAACGGCCTGTTTTTGCATCACGACATAGCTATCTTCCCCAATTTGCAGTTTATCCAGCTTACCAGCGCCGGCTACGACCGGGTGCCTATGGAGGAAGTAAACCGCCGGGGGATCACGATTTTCAATGCCCGTGGCGTGTACGGAATTCCTATGGCGGAATTTGCGGTAGCCGGAGTGCTGCAGCTGTATAAGCAAAGCCGCTTTTTTGGGGAAAATCAGAAAAAGCGGGTATGGGAAAAGCATGGGGGACTTTTGGAGCTGTGGGGCAAACAGGTCACGATCGTGGGCTGCGGCAACATCGGCCAGGAGTGTGCCCAGCGGTTTGCGGCCTTTGGCTGCCGTGTGATTGGTGTAGACCTGTTCGAGGCCCAGCTCCCTCATATTGAAAAGCTGTATCACATCAGCCAATTGGAGCAGGTGCTGCCGGAAACAGATGTGCTGGTGCTGACGCTGCCGCTGACTGAGCAGACGAGGCACTTGATAAATGCCCAAAGGCTGGGCAAAATGAAAAAAGGGGCAGTCGTTGTAAACATTGCCCGGGGCGCGGTGGTGGATACCCAGGCTCTGACCCAGGCACTGCAAAGTCATTTGGGCGGTGCGGTGCTGGATGTTTTTGAGGAAGAGCCACTGGACTCCCAGCATCCGTTGTGGGATATGGAGCATGTGCTGCTTTCCCCCCATAACAGCTTCACAGGGGATCAAAACGGTTTGCGTTTGGAGCAGGTGATCCTGTCCAATCTGCAAAGCGAGCATTGGAAAAAGTAGGGGATCACATTTGACGAATGAGCAGATGCTCCTTTTGGAGCTGATGAAAAAAGCAATAAAGGGTCAGCATCTGCAAGCGCTTCCACAGCAACCTGTGGACTGGCTGCGGCTGTGGCAGGAAGCCTGCGATCAGACGGTGCCCATCCTGGCATACGAGGTGCTCAGTCCGGTGCAGGAGCAGCTTTTTCAGCAAGCACCGGCGTTGGCAGAAGCCATGCTCTGCGCACTGACCGAATTGGGCCACAATGCCCAGGTTGAGCAGTCCCAGGCAGAGCTGGTAAAGGCTTTGGAGAAGCTCCTCTGCCCCTATGTGATCTTAAAGGGCAATGCTTCGGCCAGGTATTATCCCGATCCTGCGCTGCGCACCCTGGGGGATGTGGATGTACTGATCCCCTGGGGACAGGTATCGCAGGTGGCCCGGGAAATGAGTCGTTATGGCTATGTGCTGTTGGATAAATACGCGCCTCACCATAAGACCCTGCGCAAAGGCGCACTGGTGATCGAGCTGCACCGGGAGCTGGGCGGTATCCCCGGCGGAACGGACCGGGAAGCGGTAGAACGATACCTGGAGGATATCTATACACAGGCCAAGCCCTTGCAGACCCAAAGCGGTACCTGTATGGTGGCGGCTGAAAAGCATCACGCCCTGAATTTGGTGCTGCATATGCTCTACCATGTGGAAGAATACGGCTTTGGTTTGCGGCATCTGATGGACTGGGCCTGCTTTGTAGACCGCACAGCAGACAAGCCTTTTTGGGACGGGCTTTTGGTGCTGCTCCGGCAGATCGGTCTTTTGCGTTTTACAGCGGTGATGACCAAAATGTCTGCTGTCTATTTTGACAGCTTCTGTCCGGCATGGGCAGAAGCCGTGGAGGAGGACCTGTGCCGGGATATGATGCAGGACATTTTGTCCGGCGGAAATTTCGGCCGCAAGGACCAGGACCGTGCCCGCAGCGCTACCATGCTTCCGGATTGGTCCTCCGGCAGCCGTGAGGGCAAGATCAAGAGAATGTACAAGGATCTGCGCAAATATATTTTGCTGGAAAAGCCGGAATTAGAGCATAGACCGGTGATACTGGCAGTGCATATGCTCTACAGGACTGTGCGGTTTGCAGTGCTGTATGTGCAGGGAAAACGCCCCAATTTGGTCAGAGCCGCTGCGATTGCAGAGCAGCGAAAATCTGTATATGAACGGTTGTGCCTGCATCAAAAAAGCAGGGAGCAGGAGGAGTAGATATGACCGTAGAGCAGCAACTGATCCTGCGTGTTCTTGGCGGGAGCCTATGTCAGCAGCCTCCGGCAGAACCTCCAAAAACCCGGGAATTTCACTGGGATCGGGCAGTGGAGGAAAGCCATGCACAGGCAGTGGCAGCGATCTTCCTCAATGGGATCGCCGGTTTTTCAGAACAGCTTCCTGAGCAGGAATATCAAAAACTGTTTAAATTTGCCCGGAGATATACGGCCCATAATATGCGTACGGAATACTTGCAGCAAACGCTTGTGAAACTTCTGGAGCAGGAACAGTGTCCTTATGTGATCATCAAGGGAGAAGCCGCTGCGGCTTATTATCCTGTGCCAGAGCACCGTTTGTTGGGAGATGTGGACTTTATGGTCCCGGAGGATCGTGCCGAGCAGATCATTGAGAGGCTGAAACAGCAAGGCTACGAACACTCCTGCAAGGAAGATGAATACCATCAGATTCTGAAAAAAGGAACTGAGCGTATGGAGCTGCACTTTGAAGTTGCCGGTATTCCCCAGGGCAATGCAGGTGCAGCGATCCGGGCATATTTAGCGGATGTGTTTGAGCAAAGAAGGCTTGTGCAGGGAAGTGCCGGGGACTTTTATGCACCAAGTCATGCCCACCACGGGCTGATCATTCTGCTGCATATGCAGCATCATATGACCTCCACCGGAGTGGGCTTGCGGCAGTTGATGGACTGGGCCTGCTTCGTAGAACGCACCCGGCAGGAGCCGTTCTGGGAGACGCAGCTTTTACCACTGCTGAAACAGATTGGTCTGTTATACTACAGCGTAGTTGTCACAAAGATGTGCAGTCTCTATTTTGGACAGGAATGTCCCCATTGGGCCTGTAATGCCGATGAAGAACTCTGCAGGGAGCTTATGGAGGATCTGCTTGCTGGTGGAAACTTTGGCAGGAAGGACCAAAGTAGAGCAAGAAGTGGCAGTATCTTACCGGACTGGACCGGTCAGGAAAAGAAAAAAAGCAATACAGCCTTACTCTATCACACCCTCCGGTGTTCGGTTTTGAAGCAAAGGCCGGAGCTGGAGCGCAAACCTGTTTTACTGTTTGGAAAGATGATGGGAAAAGTTTGCCGATATTTGTGGTTGCAGTGCACAGGAAGAAGACCTGATTTGAAAAACGTGATGAAGCATTTGGAAGAACGGAAATCTGTGTACGAACGGCTAAGAATGTACGAGCCTGAGTAAGATGTTGGCTGAAGATTTGATTTTAGGAGTAGGATGAATGGATAACAATCAAAAAAGCGTTGTTCTTTTGATGAAGAGCGCCATAACCGGGGAAAAATACGATTTGCCGGAAGGCGTGCAGTTTCAGGAACTGGAAGAGCTGCTGATCAGCCAGAACACATATATGATGGGCTGTATCGGCGCCATGAATTGCGGCTACGACGGCGAAAGTCCGGAGCTGGAAACGGTGATGAACAGCTATTTCCTGGAGGAATGGAATAGCGTGCGTCAAATGCAGGCGGTGGAACAACTCAGCGGCATTTTTAATCAAAACGGGATCGACCATATGCCGGTGAAGGGGTGCCTGATGAAAGCACTGTATCCAAAACCGGAGCTTCGCCCCATGGGAGATGCGGATATTTTAATTCGTGTAGCGGATTATCCCCGGATCAAGGAAATCATGCTGCAGCTTGGTTACAGAGAAGGCGTGGAATCTGACCATGAATATAACTGGTATGGCCCGGATCTGCATGTAGAGCTTCATAAGCGGCTTGTACCTTCCTACCATCATGATTATTTCCGTTATTTCGGTGACGGTTGGAGCAAGGCGAATACCTGCCGTGAGCATTGCTGGTCGATGACACCGGAGGACAGCTTTATATACGATTTTGCCCATTTTGCCAAGCATTTCCGTGCCGGTGGTGTGGGAATTCGGTATGCCACGGACCTGTGGGTCCACCTGCGTAGCTATCCCAATATGGACCGGGACTACATACGGCAGGAATTTGAAAAGCTGGAGCTTGCGGAATTTTATGACAATATGCTATCATTGATCAACGCCTGGTTTGAAGACGGCCCCAGCAATCAAAATGTGGAGTTTATTACAGACTTTATGTTCAATTGCAGTCTTTGGGGTTCTGAAAACAAGGACGCGGCAGATGCTGTGAAGGCTGCCCAGGAAAATGATCTGAACATTAAGCAGGGCAAGCAGCTCCTTTTGAAGCATAAGCTTTTCCCAAGCAGACAAAATATGGATCAGGGATACCCGGGATGGAAAAAGCTCCCCCTGCCTGTTGCGTGGGTATGCCGTTGGTTTCATATTTTGTTCGTCAACGGCGATAAGATCCAAAAGCAGGCCGATAAGACAAAAAATCTGACAGATGAGACGATTCGTCAGCGTTGGGAACAAATGGAGGCTATTGGCCTGAAATTCTCGAAATAAGACCCCCCGACAGTGGTGAAGAAACACCGCTGTCGGGGGTTTGGTTCTTTATCAGATCAGGCGGGTCCACTCGGTGAGCAGCAGACCGGGGATGCTCCAAACAAGCTGATAGAGCATCACATTCAGGGGCGTCAGCAGATGCAGCGCACCGATCAGGGTCAGGGTGAGCATAATGCCGATGCCGATGATGCCGCCGGCCATATGGACGATCAGGCCCAGATAGCTGGCAGTGCGCAGTGCCCGGGCACCGGTGATACCGTAGGCGACAGCGGAAAGGTCCTGTGCGGTGGTCAGCACGGAAACGGGGCTTTCCGGGTCCGGCTCAAGCTGGGACATGGTCTGCCGCAGCTCTGCGTCGGCTACCTTGAGCCGCTTGGTGTTGATGCCAAACCGGCTGCGCAGAAAACCTGCGCTCAGGAGAAAGTCTCCGTCGCAGACCACAGGAGTCACTTTGCGGTAAGCACACAGGGTGTGCAATCCCGCGGCGGCAGAACGGGTCTTTTCGTAGCTGATAGCAAAAAGACCGCAAAGAACGCCGTCCACGGCAACGCAGACTGCCTGCGCCACACGCAGGCCCTCCGGAATTTCCACGCCCATATCCTGCAGGAAGGACAGCGTGCCTACCAGCACCGGCTCGCCACGCACCTCGCCGCCGATACCGCCGTCGTAACGGCGGAAGTTTTCCGCAGTCAGGTGGTGACAGTTCCGGCTTTCCAGCACCTGCTCAAACAGGGGAGAAAGACCGCCGCCATCAGCTAAGATCAGGGAGGTGCCGTAAGCCACCACTTCATCGGGGTTGCGGCTTCCGAAGAATTTCACACCGTTCATTTTTACATAGCCTGCAGGGAACAGGTCCAGGTGCTGCAGGGGCACCAGCAGCTTGCCGGCGGTGGCGGAAATGCCCTTCCAGCCGCAAAGCAGCGTACCCAATTTGCGCAGGCGGTACTGCAAAATATCGTAAGGACGGGACAGACAGATGAAGAAACTGGCCGGAACGGCTGCCAGCAAGGTCACTGCGGCAATGTGCAGGCCGGTGCTCATATTATGAAGCACCCAGCCGGTAACGCCGGTGGCAATGGCGGCGGCCAATGCGCCCAGAGCGTACCAGGAGCGGATCTTTTCCGGGAGAGTACGCTCTGCATAGTTGTCCATAAAATCCTCTACCTGACCCTCTGCGCGGACCATCACGGTTTTGCCGTCCACCGGTTCACCTGCACAGCGCACAGCAGTCAGATTGGAGGCTTTGCGCAGCGTATCCATCTGATGGATTTGGGTACGGCGGCAGTGGATGGTGTCCAAAAGTGACAAAACGATCTGCAGGGTAAAGGCAGCGCAGCAGGGAACACGCAGCTCCCGCAGGCACATAATGCCGTCTGCGCAGCACAGCAGGAAGGAAAAGATCAGCAGGGTATTGAGAGAAAAACGGCCGCGGATCAGATCCGCAAGTCCTTCAATGAGCTGAAAACTGCCTAATAAAGCTGCTACCAGCATACCAAAAAGCTGGCCGAAGATCATCAGGCGCATCCGGTCCTGCTGGACCATGCCAAAGGCGTACAGCACAGTGCTGCCAATGCAGATCACCGATACGATCAGACTGATGAACAGAAGCACCTGCAGCTTGCCGATACCCTTTTCCATGAGCTGATAGTATATCTTTTCCGGACCGGCTACCAGCTTGCGCTTGAGCTCCTTCAGCCGGGACGGCGGATAGAACAAAATAGGCTGGGGGGGCGTATAGTCACCCATAGGCTGCTCATATTCCGGCTCCCACTGGTCGGAGAAGGGCTCGGTGTCCTCCTGCGGGGCTTCCGGTACGGCCTCAGGCTCGTCCTCTTCCTCGATGGGGGCTGCGCCGTGGTAGGTACCCTTGGGAAGGCTGGACAGGTCCATACGGATGGTGTCACCCTTGGAAGGGACTTGTGTGTTGGGCAGCATCTCGGAGGGCAGCTCCGGGTCAGGCAGGTTTTCGTCGGACAGTTCCGCAAACTCGTGGATAATGGACTCTAAATCCAGCTCCAGTTCCGGTTCAGGTTCTTGTTCCAATTCCTGTACCTGCTCCAGTTCCGGTTCCTGAGGGGTCTGTTCTTCCGGATTTGTATGTTGTTGATCCATAGTCTACCTCCTGTCAGTCAAGACGCTGGCGCACAGCTTCGTAAAGCAAGATGGATGCGCTGGCAGATGCGTTAAGGGACGTGATATGACCCTTCATAGGGATGTGGACCGTCATATCACAGGTTTTTTGTACCAAACGGCTCATGCCGTCACCCTCGGAGCCGATGACGATGGCTGTGGGGCCGGTCAGGTCCGCTTTGTACATGGGTACAGAGCCTTCCGCGGCGGTGCCGAAGATCCATACGCCCTTTTGCTTCAGTTCTTCGATGGTGTTGACGATGTTGGTGACTTTTGCCACCTTCATATATTCCAGCGCACCGGCGGAGGTCTTGGCCACCACAGCGGTCAGACCTACGCTGCGCCGTTTGGGGATGATCACGCCGTGGGCACCGGCACATTCGGCAGAGCGGATAATGGCACCTAAATTGTGGGGATCGGACAGCTCGTCACAAATTACGATCAGAGGGGCTTCCCCCCGGTCAGCGGCGGTCTGTAAAATGTCATCAATGCTGGCGTATTCCCGGGCGGCAGCCAGGGCGATCACACCCTGATGGGCACCGGTGGTGCTCATGGTGTTCAGCTTCCGACGGTCCACCGGAACCACCACCGCACCGGCCTGCTTGGCCTGGGCGGCAAGATGCTGCAAGCCCCGGTCTGTTTCGCCGGCGGCAATGAATACCTTGTCAATGGTTCTGCCGCTGCGCAGGGCCTCGGTCAGGGCGTTGCGGCCCTCAAGCTGATTTTCATTTTCCTCCTGAGGCCGGTCCTGCCGGCGGTATTGCTCCTTCATAAGTGATCTCCTTTAAGCGCACATTTTTTTCATTATAGCAAAGATCTGCCGGCTGTACAACAAATATTTTTGCGCAAACGGGAAGATTTAACAGAAAATTTACTGCAAAACATAGTATGGTCCGTTGCAGGCGGCGGAAAAATGTGTTATGATTGTATACATGAAGGAGGGATCGTGATGGAACCGAATAGCAACGACCCGAAGAAAAACCCCCGGGAAGAAGATAAAAAACCGAAAAATATATGGCTGGCACTGATGATCACCATTGTGATCGTGCTGGGCATCAGCATGATCTATAATGCCGTTACCAGCAGTCAGTATACCGAGGTGACCTATTCCGACTTTTTATCGGCAATGGAAAAGGGCCAGCTCAAAGAAGTGGAGTTTTCCCATGACCGGCTGATCTATATGACGCTGGAGGAATACCGCAAGCCTGCCGCACAGCGCAAGGCTTTCTACACCGGGCTGCCAAACGGTGACCGGATGGCACTGTCGGAACGGCTGCATGCCATGGGTGTGCAGGTCAACGAGGAGATCGTGGAGGATAATTCCGCCATTATTATGATCCTGTACTATGCCGGTATGTTCCTGCTGATCTTCTTTGTGATGCGCAGCCTGACAAAGAAGATGAGCGGCGAGGGCATTATGGGCGGTATGGGCGGCAATAAGGCCAAGGTATATATGGAAAAGCAGACCGGCGTGACCTTCCAGGATGTGGCCGGACAGGATGAGGCCAAGGAGTCCCTGCAGGAGATCATTGACTTTCTCCATCATCCGGACAAGTATGCCCAGATCGGCGCCAAGCTGCCTAAGGGCGTGCTGCTGGTAGGCTCTCCCGGTACCGGTAAGACCTTGCTGGCCAAGGCGGTTGCCGGTGAGGCCGGTGTGCCCTTTTTCTCCATCTCCGGCTCGGAGTTTGAGGAAATGTTTGTGGGCGTAGGCGCAAGCCGTGTGCGCAGCCTGTTCCAGCAGGCGGCCAAGGTAGCGCCCTGTATTATTTTCATTGATGAGATCGATGCGGTGGGCCACACCCGGGATTCCCGGTTTGGTACTAACGATCAGACCCTGAATCAGCTTTTGGGCGAGCTGGACGGCTTCGATTCTTCCAAGGGCGTGGTGATCCTGGCGGCGACAAACCGTCCGGAGATCCTGGACAAGGCCCTGCTCCGGGCAGGCCGTTTTGACCGCCGGGTGATCGTGGACCGGCCCAATCTCCAGGGCAGACTGGACACCTTGAAGGTCCATACCAGAAAAATCAAGCTGGCAGAGGATGTGGATCTGCGGAAGATCGCGCAGGCCACGGCCGGTGCGGTGGGTGCGGACCTGGCAAACCTTGTAAACGAGGCAGCTCTGCGCGCCGTGCGGCAAGGACGCAAGCTGGTTTCGCAGGAAGACCTTTTGGCTTCTTTTGAAACGGTGATCGCCGGTACGGAAAAGAAAAACACAGTGCTGACCGATACGGAAAAACGGCTGGTTGCCTATCACGAAGTCGGTCATGCCCTGGTATCTGCGCTGGAAAAGCACACAGAGCCGGTGAGCAAGATCACCATCGTGCCCCATACCTCCGGCGCACTGGGCTATACCATGCATTTGCCGGAAGAGGAAAAATACCTGCATACCGCTCAGGAGCTGCTGGTGGAGCTGCGGACCCTGTTAGGCGGACGGGCGGCAGAGCAGATCGTCTTTGGGGTGCAGACCACCGGTGCTTCCAATGATATTCAGCGCGCCACAGATTTGGCCCGGAAAATGGTCACACTCTACGGCATGTCCGATGCGCTGGGGCTGATGGCACCGGCTACGGTGAAAAATCAGTATTTGGAGGGCGAGGCCTACCTGGACTGCTCTCAGGAAACCTCTGCGATCGTCGACAAAGAGGTCAAGACTATTTTGGACAAGGCCTACGCCGATGCCAAGCGGATATTGACAGAAAACCGGGAGCTGCTGGACGAGGTCTCTTTGTACCTGCTGGATAAGGAGAATATCACCGGCGAGGAGCTGATGCGCTTTGTCAATGCGCCCAAGGCGGCCCCGGCAGAGGAAGCACTCTGCGCCGAAGAAACGGATTTTGCAGAATAACTGCATAACGCAATTTGTGTATTCCGGAATGGCTGCGTTCATTCCGGAATAGTTTATTCAGGCAGTTTCATTGACATGCAGTAAAAATATGTTAGAATGAAAGTGCATTGGAACAATGTTTATTTTAAAGGAGGACGAAAAATGAAAAAAATATCTTGTTTGTTATTGCTGGTGACAGTATTGGCTGTGTGCTTACTGCTGCCCAATCAGGTCAGTGCGGCCAGTACGGAAGACGGCTTGCACTACTCCGTCAGCGACGGCCAGGTCACCATTACATACTGTACGGCCTCCGGTGATTTGGTGATTCCGGCAAAGATCGAGGGCTACCCGGTGACCAGAATTGCCAGCGGCGCATTTGGGCAGATGACCGGTGTTACCAGCGTGACATTGCCCAACACCGTGAAAACCGTAGATGCCGGCGCGTTCTTTTTGTGTCAAAACCTGACAAAGATCCACATTCCTGCCAGTGTTACCGAGATCAAGGGACTTCCGTACCAGGCATGTATGAATCTGAAAACGGTCACGGTGGCCAAGAATAACCCCAACTATTGCGCCGACAGTAAGGGTACACTGTACAACAAGGACAAAACCAGACTGATTGCTGTACTGCCCGGCACCACCGGGACTTTTACAGTCCCCGGTACGGTCAAGACCATTGGAACCGGCGCGTTTTCCGCTTGTATTCGTATGACTGCCGTAGTCATTCCCAAGTCTGTCAAGACCATAGAGTCCGGTGCGTTTAATGGATGTGGACTGAAAAGTGTGACGATCCCTGCCAGCGTTACCAGTATCGAGGAGATGGCATTTGCTGATTGCCAGGCCCTGACTGCGATCAAGGTCGCCAGCGGAAATACCAAATACAGCAGCGACAACAGGGGCGTGCTGTTCAATAAGAATAAAACCGAGCTGATCGGCGCGCCTGGCGGCTTGTCCGGAAGCTATAAGCTGCCGCATACGGTAGAGGTTATTAAGGGAATGGCGTTTTTTGGCTGCTATGAGCTGACATCTGTCACCATTGGAAACGGAATTCGGGTCATTGAGTATGCGTCTTTTGACGAAACTGGCGTGACCAAAGTATCCTATACCGGAACAAAGGCTCAGTGGAACCAGATCGAAATGGACGAGGACAACTACTGGCTGCAGTATGAGGTCACACTGAAGACAGGCGTTTCTCCTATTTCTGTTACAGCACAGCCCACAGGCAAATACGCGGCAGCAGGACAAAACGCAAAGTTTACCGTGAAGGCTAAGGGAACAGGCATTACCTACCAGTGGCAGTACCGCACCTCCGCAAAGGCAAGCTGGAAAAATACCACGGCCACAGGCAGCAAAACCGCAACGGTGACCATTTCGGCCACCGCAAGTAAAAGCGGCTACCAGTATCGCTGCAGACTCACGGATAAAAACGGCAATGTGCTGTACACAAACAGTGCAAAGCTGGTAGTGTTCCGGGTGAAGACCCAACCGACTGACCGGTATGTTCCTACCGGAAGTACCGCCAAGTTCACGGTAAAAGCCGACGGAAACGGCCTGAAGTATCAGTGGCAGTACCGCTCCTCTGCAAAGGGAAGCTGGAAAAGTGCCACCGCTGCAGGCAGTAAGACCGCAACTCTGAATGTGCCGGTTACTGCTTCGAAAAATGGCTTCTATTACCGCTGTAAGATCACAGACAAGAACGGAAATGTGATCTATTCCAATGCCGCGTCCTTGAAGGTCATCACCTTTAAGCTCACAGCCCAGCCTGCCTCGGTCACGCTGGAGGTTGGAAAGACTGCTGTATTTCAAGTAACAGCCAAGGGCACAGGCCTTAAGTACCAGTGGCAGTATCGCACCACTTCCTCCGGAAGCTGGAAGAAGGCTTCCGCTACTGGCAATAAGACTGCAACCCTGAAGGTGCCGGTTACCGCTTCGAAAAACGGATTCCAGTACCGCTGCGTGATCACGGATCAATACGGAAATACCGTGGTGTCCAAGGTGGCTTCACTGGACATCCTTTCCTCATCAAACGAAGACCCGATTGGATTGCCGATGATCCCCGGATAAATACAGATTATCGGCACACGGATGTATATATACTTGCAATAAAACGGCGGGAACACCTCCTGTCCTACGAACATCTCACTACAGATGCCGTAGGGCAGGGGTGCTCCCGCCGTAGGTTTTGTTGTATGAACGAAAACAGGTTTTCTGCTTTGGACAAGGTCATGGAACTGAGCGCACAATCTTATTTATTTCGTGATCAGCTCTGTCAAGGCGTAAGGGCGGTTGAATTCCAGGATGGTACCGCCGGGGATGCGGTCTGCAAAGCTGTGGGGATCGGCGCTGTTGGAGGCGAACATATCGTAGTGATTGGGGATATTCACCGGCGCGCCAATGGCTTTGGCGGTGGCCAGTGCCTGGTCGCAGTCCATATTGCCCAGCCGGCCGTTGATGCAGATCAGGCAGATATCCGGCTTAAAATCGGCAATGTCAAACAGCCGTTCATCGTAAAGGGTATCTCCGCTGAAATACAGGGTATAGCCCTCTGCCTGGACGATCAGACCCACCGCATCCGTAGAATGGAGGGCAAAAACAGGAGTCACCTGGAAGACACCGACAGTGACCGGCTGACCGACCTTTAGTGCGGTACAGTTGGGACGGTTTAAGTTTTTTAACACCTCACAGCCCTCAGCCGTGGTGAAAAACTTCTGAGTTTCCGGAAACTGCACCGCAGTATCCGGGTCTAAATGGTCCAGGTGATTGTGGGTGCAGAACACGGCGTCGCAAAATAGCTCCTCCGGCGTCAAGGGGACGGGGAGCATCCGGGGACGGCCGGCGACCCGGTTGACACTGTCGGATAAATAAGGATCGATCAAAATACGGGTGTCTGCGCTTTGCAGCAGATAGCCGCTTTGTCCTAAAAATCGCAGGATCACAGGCTTTTCCCTCCGTCTACATAGATACTTTGGCCGGTAATGTACCGCCCGTCCTCGGAGCAAAGCAGAGCCACAATACCGGCAAGGTCCTCCGGCTGTCCGTAGAAACCGGCAGGAATGGAGTCGGAAACGGTTTTGGCATAGGCCGCATCGGATAAGGCATCTTTGTTGCGGTCTGTGACGATGACGCCGGGGGCCACATTGTTGACGGTAATGCCGAAGGGTGCAAGCTGCCCGGCCAAAGAGCGCATCATATTGGTCTGTGCCGCCTTGGAGGCGGAATATACCAGCATATCCGGGTGGGGCTTTTTCTCCTGCACAGAGCCGACGGTGACGATACGGCCCCATTTTTTGGCTTTCATATGCTCTGCTGCCTTTTGCAGCAGCACCATGGAAGAAACAAAGTTGCAGTTAAGCTGGGCATAGCATTGCTCCAGGGTGATCTGCTGCCAGGGTGTTTTCTCCTGGACGGAGGCATTCAGGACGATGGCATCCACAGGCCCCATAGCTTCCGCAAGCTGCTGGGCCTGAGCCGGATCCGTCAGATCTGCCATCAGGACCTGGGAGCTGCCGCCCTCTGCCAGGATCTGATCCCGGACCTCACAGGCCTTTTGGGTATTTGCGGCACAGTGGACCAAGACGTTCCAGCCTTCCCGGGCTAAACGCAGCGCCACTGCCCGTCCAATTCCCCGGGATGCCCCGGTGACCAGTACAGTTTTCATCATATACTCCTTTCAAATTCCAGTTTATCGAGCAGATTGCCCTGACGGGCAATGGCATTTTTCAAATGCCGGGGAAACGGATTGCCACGCCAGTGTGCGCACTGGCTCGCAATGACAAATCGGTGGGTTTCTACCGTTTTGTGAAACAGGAATATTTGATGATACGCAACATTTTTGCTTCTTTTGCAACAAAACAAAAACCTGAAGCGGTGTCATTGCGAACCAGTGACCGATGTCACTGGTGTGGCAATCCGTTATCTTCAGCAATGCGTAGCATTGCGCCGCCCGCAGGGCGGCAATTTGACATCCTCAACAGCTCGAAAAATAAGAATTTACAGTGCGGTTTGGGTGTCGTTGGGGTCGCCGTTGCGGGCAAGGTCGTATTCCTTGGACCAATCCAGATCCCGGTATTCCTCGCCCCGGGGGTCCGTGTGGATCCATGCCAAAAGCATATCCAGCATTTCCTCGGTCCAGGTGTTTTTGTCGATCTGCGCGGTGGTAAACTTGCCCTGGCCGATCATTTCAAAACCGAAATCATCCTTCACATGGGTCTTGGCAGCGCCTTCCACCACATCCGCCACCAAATGGGCCGGGATAAACAGCACACCGCCGCCGGCACCAAACACCACATCACCGGGCAGACATACCGCACCGCCAAAATTGGTGATGCCGTTCCAGTCCTTCATCACAAATTCCCGGATGGGGGTGGGGTCAATGCCCCGGTAGTAGACCTGTACATCCGGGACCTGCTTCATCTGCTCCACATCCCGGACACCGCCCCAAATTACGGCACCGCCGTTAACGGTGCGCTTCTTAATGGCGGTGGTCAGGTTGCCGCCTAAAAAGGTACCCTTGTAGATCTTGTCATACATATCCGCTACCACCACATCCCGTTCGTACAGATTGTCGATGACCCACTGGTTATAGTTGCCGGAACGGCCATCCTCCGCACCACGGGCAAACTGCAATTGGTGCAGATCCGGACGGGTAGGGCAGAAGGAGCAGGTGACGGCCCGGCCTACCAGCTTGCGCCCGTCATCGTGCAGAGCGTGCATGGGATTTTTACCGCCGCCTACAAACTGGCTCTCGTAGCCCAGTACAAAAATAGGCTTCCATACCTCTTCCAGTGTCATGCCATATAAGGCGTCCAAATACTTGTCCGCGACCTTGGGTCTGCCGTCAGGCAGCCGTTCTCCCTTCCATAAGGGAGTCAGGTCGATGATGGATTGTCTGTCGTTAAAATGCATAGGAATCCCTCCTTCTTTGAAATATACGGATCAGCTCCAAATTCTGTCGTTGGAAAACTCACGGTCCCACAGCTCGGTGGGTTCAAAATAGCCGGGGATGCTGGGGTTGATGTGAGCACGGATCACTTCTTCATTCAGCTCGTCAAAGCCAAGGCCCGGCTTGTCCGGCACCCGGATAAAGCCGTCCCGGAACAGCGGCTTGTCGATGCCGGTGACGATGTCGTTCCACCAGGGAACATCCACAGAGTGAAACTCCAGTGCCAGCACATTGTGCATGGCGGCGGCAGTTTGCACCGCAGCCATGCAGGCCACCGGACTTTCTGCCATATGTACCGCTGTGGCAACGCCGTACTCGTCGGCAATATCGGCAATTTTCTTCAGCTCCAGGGCACCGCCGCAGGTCAAAATGTCCGGGTGGATCACAGAAACACCGCCGGCCTTGATCAGGGTCTCAAAGCCCTCCTTCAGGTAAATATCCTCACCGGTACACACCGGGATGGTGGTGCTGTTTCGCAGGCGCACATACTGATCGGTGTACATCCAGGGGACCATGTCCTCGATCCAGGCAATGTTGTAGGGTTCCATACGCCGGGCAAAGCGGATGCAGTCCTCCACGCACACATGACCGAAATGGTCCACCGCCAAAGGCACTTCGTAACCGATGACCTCCCGGACCTGACGGACATATTCTTCCAAATAGGCAAGCCCCTTTTCTGTCAGATGAATACCGGTGTGGGGGTGGGCGGTGGTGACGATCTGGTAGCTTTTTTGGTGGCGCACCATATCGGCCGTGACGCTGCCGCCCTGGACATTTAAAATGTGACCGGCGTACTTTTTCATATCCTCAATGAAACCCAGGGGTGCGTTGAGGGTTCCCGGCTCATCCAGCAGCAGACCGATGCCTAAGTCCATTTTCAGGAAGGTAAAGCCCATATCCATCCGCTTTTTCAGGGCCAGGCCCATATCGTGGCCGGTATGCTTGCCGTCCACATCGGTGTCGCAGTAGACCCGGACCTCGTCCCGGAATTTACCGCCTAAAAGCTGGTACAGAGGCACGCCATAGGCCTTGCCTGCCAGGTCCCACAGGGCAATTTCAATACCGGAAACACCGCCGCCCTGCCGGGAGGGACCGCCGAATTGCTTGATCTTGCGGAAAATTTTGTCCACATTGCAGGGGTTTTCTCCTAAAATGCGGCTTTTGAGCATCAGGGCGTAGGTTTTGCTGGAGGCATCCCGGACCTCACCGTAGCCACTGAGTCCCTGATTGGTGTCGATGCGCAGAATGGTGCAGCGCTTCGGTGCGCCGTCGATATCCACAAAACGCATATCTGTAATTTTCAAATCGGAGGGATTGGAGTAGGTGTTCATGGTTGCAATTCCTTTCGTATCATTGACAAAGCAAAACTTTGCGATTACAATTATTATACGATCACAATTGAGAAATTTCATCAAATATATTATATTATTTGCAAAATATCTTACAAAGGCCGTGATAGTATGATTTTACCCCTGGGACAGATCGCAAGTCCGGAGGATGACCGGTTTTTAAAAATGTGGCAAGTACAGGTAGACCAGGCAAACCGCATTTTACGGGAACACCGGCATATTAACTTTGAAATTGCCGTTGTTTGGCACGGGAAGGGGGTCTATCATACCGCATCCGGTGTGTGCGATATGGAGCCGGGGGATGTGTTTGTGTTTTCCGGCAATGAGCCCCACTGTATTACGAAAATTCTGCCTGGGGGTCTGCAACTGATCAACCTGCACTTTAACTGGCAGTTTTTCAGCCGCTGCTGTATGGCCGCGGACCGCTATCCCAATATGTTTTTTGCCCACAGCAAGGGTTTTGTCAACCGCATTGAAGCAAGCCGCGCAGAGCCTTTGCGTCAGCTTCTGGACAGAATTCGCCGGGAGCTGGAGGCGGAGGAGCCCCAGTGGGAGAGCGCAGTGGGTGCCTGTGTGAATATGCTGTTTGTGGAGCTTTTGCGCCATCACGGCTACTACACCCCGGAGGAGGGGGCTCACCGGGCTATGGATAAGATCCTGCTGGGCGTACGCTTTATTGACGAACATTTTACAGAGGACATCACCTTGGAGCAGATCGCGGAAAAAAGCGGCATCACGCCCAACTATTTTACAAAGCTGTTCCGGAATTGCTTTCAGGTGCGGCTGTGGGACTATATCACCGCCAAACGCATCGACCGGGCGAAACGGCTGCTTTCTTCCGGCAGCGCTATGACAGTGCTGCAGATCGCGGAGGAATGTGGCTTTCACAACACTGCCAATTTTAACCGTGCTTTTCTGAAATTTACCGGCATTTCTCCCAGTACCTACAAAAGCCGCCGGGAGCTGCTGCACTAAAAATGGATACGACCCGGCGGTGAACCGTCGGGTCTATCGTTATTTTTTGAGGACCCGGGGGAAAAGCTGGCAGCTCATACCGCCGTCCACGATCAGCTCCGTGCCGGTAATGTTTTTGGACAGATCCGTCCCCAGGAACCAGCAGGCATTGGCAATATCCTCAAAATCGGAGATATCCCCAATGGGCGTCAGCTTGCCGTTTACGATCTGCTTGTCGCCCATTTCCACCCAGCGCTGGGTTTTGATGGTTCCGGGCAGCACCACATTGCAGCGGATGCCGTAAGGACCCAAATCCAAAGCCAGTGCTTTGCTAAGGGCGTTGATACCGCCTTTGGAGGCGGAATAGGCTGCCCGGTTGGGAATAGCCCGGTATGCGGTGTTGGAGCTGATGAAAACCACAGCGCCCTTGCCTTTTTCACGCATACGCAGGGCGGCCTGACGGATCATGGTAAAATTCCAAACCAAATTGGTTTCAAAGACCTCACCGAAGGCTTCCACCGGCACGGTCCAAAAATCCTGACCGGCTGCCGGGTCCTGGGGGTCAAAGCCCATGTTGGCGGCGTTCAGGACCACCGTTTCCACGAAACGCCCGGTGCGGTCGATATCCTGAAAGATATCGATTAACTGCTGCTCGTTGCGGATATCGCACCCGTAGCCTTTGGCAAATATGCCGTAGGTATCAGCCAGGGTCTTGGCGGAAAGCTCCGCCTTTTCCTTGCGGCGGCTGGTGATAAACACATCCCAGCCCTGCTGGGCGAAGTGCCGGGCGATCCCAAAGCCGGTGCCGGACTGGGCACCTGTGATCAGTACTGCATGTGTCATCCTCGTTTCACCCTGTCATACACCCGGACAAAGTCCACAATGAAGGCATCGTCCACAAAGCCGTCGTATCGTTTTTTCGGCGTTTTTCCGTCTTCCATATATTCACCCACCTTCAGCGGCTTGTCAAACCGATAGCCCCGGATCTCGGTGGTCAGCAGGATAAACTGAGGTACGGCGGAAACGGCCTGGTTGCACCGGGCCATCTCTTTGCCGTCGCAGTAGTATACATAGCCGTCCTCCTGCCAGTCCAGGCCGAAATAATGCCAGCCGTCCGGGGTGTCCTCCAGCTTGTATTTGATACGGCCGTCTTCTTTGCACTGGTGTCCGTAGCCGCCGTAAATATTGCCGGAGGTGTTTTCGCCCTCTGCAAAGTATTCCATAATATCACATTCCACGCCGCACCATTTGGGATCGTAGTTGGTGCCGATGGTGGGAGCCTGCAGCCAAAAAGCACTCCACATCACATCCGGCTCTTTTTGGAACTTGCAGCGGCACTCGTAGTAGCCGTATCTGTGCTGGAAGGTGGGCTCTTTGATGGTGCCAAGGGGCCAAAAACGGTCGGAGTCCTTGGGGGGATCAAAGGAATTGGAGCCGGTTTGAAGCTGGGCGGACACATAATGACCGTCCTTTTCCACCCGGTGCAGCTCCAGATGGCTGTTGCCGTCCAGGATAACGCCCTGATCGGTATAGGCCTCAAAGGGCTTGCCCCAGAAATTCAGGCGGAAATCCCACTTTGTCCGGTCCAGCTCGGTGCCGTCAAATTCATCGGCCCATACCAGCTCCCACTGGCCCTCCTCAGGCAGATAACTGGGCTCGTGGCCTTCAATTTCAAACTTTTTCATGTTTTTACTCCTTAGAAATAAAATTCGGTTTTTGCCGGTCGGATATCGGTTAAAGCACCGGTGTAGTGCCTTAAGGTATGCGCCTGGTAGGGATGCTGCAGGCAGGCCTCCTCGTTGATCTCAAGCCCTAAGCCGGGCTTGTCGGGGATGGTGATGTAGCCGTCCTGATAGACAAGGCTCTCGTCGGTCACATCCTTGCGCCAGGCTACATCGCTGTACATGATCTCCAGAATGGAAAAATTGGGACAGCAGGCAGCAAGCTGCAGCGTGGCGGCATTGGCAACGGGACCGGAAGGGTTGTGAGGGGCAAAGGGGATGTAGTAGCTTTCCGCCACGGCGGCAATTTTCTTAAGCTCCATAATGCCCCCGGCATGGGAGACATCCGGCTGAATATAATCCGCCGCACGCAGTTCAAACAGGTCCTTATAGGATTTCAGAGTGTACAGCCGTTCGCCTGCGGCAATGGCAACCGGGGATTTGTCCCGGACGGCCTTCAAAGCCTCCAGGTTGTCCGGCGGCGTAGGTTCTTCAAAGAACATGGGCTTGAACGGTTCCAGCTCCTTGGCGATTTTTATGCCGGTAGGCACATTGAACCGCCCATGTCCTTCAATCAGCAGGTCCACATCCTTGCCCACGGCACTGCGCACCTGGGCAACACATTCCAGTGCGGTGTCCAAATCCTGATTGGAGATCTCCAAATAGGCTTTTCCAAAGGGGTCCCATTTCATCGCGGTCACGCCCCGTGCCACGGCCTGCTTTGCTTTTTCCGCAAATTCTGCCGGCGTTTTGGCACCTGCAAACCAGCCGTTGACGTAGATGCGTACCTTGTCGCGGACCTTGCCGCCCAAAAGCTGATAAACGGGGACATTCAGATGCTTGCCCAAAATATCCCACAGGGCCATTTCCACAGCAGACAGCGCGGACATCAGCACCGCACCGCCACGCCAGTAGGCATCCCGGTAAATGTCATGGAAATGCTTTTCAATGTCCAGGGGATTTTTGCCCACCAGGTATTCCCGGATGTGTGCCACCGCACCGAGCAGTGCCTTTTCCTTATATTCCAGCGTGGCTTCACCAACGCCGGTAATGCCTTGGTCGGTGTACACCTTGACAAACACCCAATTAGTCCGAAAACAGTCCACCGTAAAGGTTTTGATATCGGTTACTTTCATAAATCCACCTGCCTGTTTACATTTTGATAGTTTCATAGTATTATAGATGTTACTAAAATCCTATCATATTCTTACTGTATTTATTAGAAATCTTATGGGAGGTGGCAAAATGATCTTGCCGGAGATCGTGGCTGTGGGAATTTACAACTCCTCTTTTGCCGCAAAAAACACATCTGTCAGTAAAAACCGAAAAACCTCCATGTTTGAAATTGAGCTTCCTATGGAAAACGGCGGTATTTCCTTTATTAACGACAGCTCCATGCCCATTACCCCCAATAGGATCATCTGCGCAAAGCCCGGCCAGGTCCGGCATACAAAATTCCCCTTTAAATGCTATTTTGTGCATATGATCCTCCATAGCGGCACGCTGTACGATACCCTGATGCAGACGCCGGATATTTTTGAAACCGACCGCACAGAGGATTATAAAAGGATCTTTACAAGGCTTGTAAAGTATTACAACTCCCCACCCAACAATGAAATTATCCTGCAAAGCCTGGTTTTGGAGCTGATCGACACCATCCGCCGGGATACTTCCGGCTTTGCCAATCCGGGGCAGGGGAGTACCGCAAGTATCTTGCGAATAGAACCGGCCCTGAAATATATCAAGGAAAACCTGACAGAGGACCTGAGTCTTGGAAGACTGGCAGAGCATGTATCCCTCAGTCCCATCCATTTTCATAACTGCTTCAAGGCGGCGGTGGGGATGACCCTGCGGGAATATGTGGAGGAGCAGCGTATCAAAAAAGCGATTCATCTGCTGATGTCTACGGAATATTCCCTGACCCAGATCGCCTTTGCCTGCGGCTACTCGTCCCAGAGCTACTTCAGCTATGTGTTTAAGCGCAGAATGAAAAAAACACCACGGGAATACATCCGGGAGCTTTATAACCAATATGAGCTGTAAAACGAGCCGCCTGAAGGGAAAAAACCGTGAATTCCAGGACGGAACCCTACGGAATTTGAGAAAATATGGGACAAAAATGAAATTCTTTGTGTTTTCAACAAAAAAGGCATTGAAATCGTGAAAGCCTTCGTGTATAATGTCTGTATCGCGGCTTTTTGGGGCCGCAGGTAAAGGAGGGCAAAAGCCTTCCCGAAAGGAGAATGATTTTCTATGTACACAGCAAATTCTATTCGTAATGTCTGTCTGCTGGGCCACAGCGGCAGCGGTAAGTCTGCCCTGGCAGAAAGCCTGCTTTATATGACCGGTGTGATCGACCGTATCGGCAAGAACGCTGACGGCAACACCGTGTGCGACTACGATCCGGAAGAGATTCGCCGCAATATCTCTATCTCCTCCGCTCTGGTCCCCCTGGATTACAAGGGCGCCCGTATCAACCTGCTGGATACCCCCGGCGGCTTTGATTTCTCCGGCGCAGTGGTAGAGGCTCTGCGTGCGGCTGACGCTGCTATCATCGTCTGCTCTGCCAAGGACGGCATCACAGTGGGCTTCGAGAAGGCATGGAAGTACTGTGAAGAGAGAAATATGCCCTGCTTCATATACATCTCCAAGGTCGACGAGGACAACTCCGACTACAATGCCACCTTCAACGCATTGCGTGAGCGCTATGGCAACCGGATCGCACCTGTGGTCATCCCCATTTGGGACGCCGGCAAGAAGGTGACCGGCATTATCGATGTGCTCAACAAGCGTGCCTACGAGATGCAGAACCTGAAGCGTGTGGAAATCGACGTGCCCGAGGGCAAGGACGATGTGATCACCGAGTTCAACGACGCGCTGAAGGAATCCGTTGCTGAGACCAGCGAGGAGTTTATGGACAAGTTCTTCGGCGGTGAAGACTTTACATATGCCGAAATGATCAAGGGTATGCACAAGGGCGTGCTGGACCGCACCATGTTCCCTGTGCTCTGCGGCTCCGGTGTAAACTGCCTGGGCAGCCTGATGCTGATGGATCATATCATCGACCTGCTGCCGAACCCTGTTGAGGGTAACTATCATAAGGCTACCGCTGCGGACGGTTCCGTTGAGGAGTTTGTTGTTTCTCCCGGCGGCGTACCCTCTGCCTTTGTCTTTAAGACTGTTTCCGATCAGTACGGCAAGTACTCCTTCGTCAAGGTGCTTTCCGGCGAGATCACTTCCGATACCACCCTGGTCAACTCCCGTACCGGCGAGACCGAGAAGCTGGGCCGTCTGTACACCATGTGCGGCAAGAAGGCTACCGAAGTCAAGGTCCTGGGCTGCGGCGATATCGGTGCCATCGGCAAGATGGACAAGGTCCGCACCGGCGATACCCTGTGTGACCCCCGTAAGGTGGTCTCCCTGAAGGGCCTGCCCTACGCACCTGCCTGCTATTCCATGGCCATTGCTCCCAAGACCAAGGGTCAGGAAGACAAGGTTACTGCCGGCCTGAACCGGCTCAACGAGGAAGATCCCTCCTTCACCCTGGTCAACAATGCCGAGACCAGACAGTTGGTGCTGTCCGGTGCCGGTGATCAGCACCTGGATGTGCTGGTTTCCAAGCTGAAGTCCCGTTTTGGCGTGGATGCAGAGCTGTTCCCGGCTAAGGTTGCTTACCGTGAAAAGATCAAGAAGTCCGTGCAGGCTCATGGCCGTCATAAGAAGCAGACCGGCGGCAGCGGCCAGTTCGGTGACGTTTGGGTCCGCTTCGAGCCCCAGGAGGAGCAGGATGAACTGATCTTCGCTGAGGAAGTGTTCGGCGGCTCCGTGCCCAAGAACTTCTATCCTGCCGTTGAAAAGGGTATTCAGGAAGCAGTCCAGAAGGGCCCCCTGGCCGGTTACCCCATGGTTGGCCTGAAGGCCGTCCTGTACGATGGTTCTTACCACCCTGTTGACTCCAACGAAATGGCATTTAAGCTGGCTGCTATCCTGGCCTTCAAGGAAGCTATGCCCAATGCCGCTCCCACTCTGCTGGAGCCCATTGCTTCTCTGGCTGTTACCGTTCCCGAGAGCTATGTGGGTGACGTGATGGGCGATCTGAGCAAGCGTCGTGGCCGTCCCATGGGCATGACCCCCGATGCTGACGGCAACACCGTGGTCGAGGCTGAGGTTCCCATGGCTGAAATGGGCAGCTACGCCATTGACCTGCGTGCTATGACCCAGGCAAGAGGCTCTTTCACAATGCAGTTCGAGCGTTATGAGGAAGTGCCCAAGGCTAACCAGGCCAAGATCATCGAAGAGGCCGCTAAGGACGAAGACTGATCTATATAAAAATTTACTCCGGGATGGCTTATGCCACCCCGGAGTATTCTTACTACAATGAAAACGAGGCTTTATCATGGCGACGAATAAAATTCAAACCGGTATTCGATTTGAGCCGGAATTACTGTACAAAATTGGCGTGGTTGCCAAGGATAACAAGCGATCCTTAAATGCACAGTTAGAGTACCTGGCACAGCTTTGTGTCAAAGAATATGAGGACCAAAACGGTGCGATCCCCATTGACGACAGCAAGCTTTACAGGAAATAAAAGCCACCCGGCCAGCCTGAAAATAAAGGCTGGCCGGGATTATGTTATGATTGGATTTTTTCCAGGGCGTCACGGGCGGCGTCCTGTTCGGCCCGTTTTTTGCTGGTGCCCTGTCCGCTGCCTACAGGGACTCCGTTCAGCAGCACCTGCACCTGAAAATGCTTATCGTGGTCCGGACCGGACTGGCCGGTCAGCTCATAGCTGAGGACCTGGTTTTTCTTTTGCTGCACCAGCTCCTGCAGGGCGGTTTTATAGTCGGTAATATGCAGCTTCTTCTCCGGTACATCGCACAGGATAAACCGATCAATAAAGCCCTTGGCAGGGGCCATGCCGCCGTCCAGGAACATAGCGGCGATCACCGATTCCACAGCGTCGGCCAGGATGGACGCGCGGGCTCTGCCGCCTCCCTGAGCCTCGCCGTGACCCAAAAGCAGGTGACTGCCAAGCTGCAGCTTATCCGCCACCTGTGCCAGTGCGGTCTCACAGACCATATCGGCACGCATCCGGGTCAACTCCCCTTCAGGGCGGTCCGGGTAGTTGCGGTAGAGATGCTCTGCCACCACCATACCCAAAACCGAATCCCCCAAAAACTCCAGCCGTTCATTGCTCATCAGGCTGTCGTGCCAGCGTTCGTTGGCAAAAGAGGAATGGGTGAGGGCATTTTGCAGTAGGGTGATATTTTGAAAACGGTAGCCGAGGGCTGCTTCCAGATCCTTAATCATCGGTGTTCTCCTCAAGCTTTAATTGGGCAAGGCCGGCCTCAAGCTCACTGGAAATATTGCTGTTGGCCGCATCCATTGCCTGCTTGACAGCATTGCGGAAGGCCAGCACATCGGAAGAGCCGTGTGCCTTGATCACCGGCTTTTTAATGCCCAGGAAGGGCGTTCCGCCAATCTCACGGTAATCCAAAAGCTTTTTCAGCTTTTTAATACCGCTATTGCAGCACAGCGCACCCAGCTTGGTAAGCAGATTCTTTTTAAACATCCGGCTCACCACGCTGCCCATAAAGGCAGCAGTACCTTCAATGGACTTCAGCAGCACATTGCCGGCAAAGCCATCGCAGACTACCACATCCACTGCGCCCAGAGGCACATCCCGGGCCTCCACATTGCCCACAAAGTTGATAATACCCCGGTCACCGGCATTTTTCAGCAGACCGTAGGCTTCCTTCTGCAGCGGTGTACCCTTGGTATCCTCAGAACCGATGTTCAACAGGCCGATTTTTGGGTTTTTTACCCCTAAGTACTTTTGGGCATACAAAGAGCCGATCAGGCCAAACTGCAGTAAAAATTCCGGTGTACACTCCGCGTTGGCACCGCAGTCCAAAATGACAGTCTTACCGCCGGCCTTGTTGGGCATAACAGGACCCATAGCGGCCCGGCGAACGCCTTTGACCCGCTTGACGATCAGGGTGGCACCGCTAAGCAGTGCGCCGGTACTGCCGGCAGAGATGAAGGCCTCGCCCTCTCCCTCGGACAGCATCCGCAGGCCCAGCATCATAGAGGAATTTTTCTTTTTGCGAACTGCTTCCGCCGGGTCGTCGTGCATATCCACCACATCGTCGGCGTGACAGATCTGAATACCCTCCGGCAGATCGTTGATGCCGTTTCGCTTCAGTACATCCAGCAGCTCCGGGCCGCGGCCCACCAAGGTGATCTGTGCGCCGTACAGCTTTGCCGCCTCAATCGCGCCCAGTACCGGTGCTTCCGGGGCGTGGTCACCGCCCATTGCGTCAAGAATGATCTTCATCTGCGACACCTCTTTCTTTGGAAATGATTTCATCGATGATCGCCAGGGATCGGTTGGCGATGGCCAGATTTTTTTCTGACTTTTTGCGGATCCGCTGGGTCAGCGGTGCAATAATGCTGAAATTGATATTCATAGGCTGGAACTGCTCGATTCGCTCGTCGCTGATATACAGTCCCAAAGCGCCGATGGCGGTTTCCTTGGGGAACTCCACCGGTGCTTCCCCCTTGACCTTGGCGGCCATAGCCACCGCAGCCAAATAGCCGGAGGCCGCGCTTTCCACATAGCCTTCCACGCCGGTCATCTGCCCGGCAAAGGCCACCATAGGATCACGCCGGTCAGCGTAGAATCGATCCAGCAGCTTAGGGGATTGGAGGAAGGTGTTGCGGTGCATCACACCGTAGCGGACAAATTCCGCGTTTTTCAGCGCCGGGATCATAGAGAAGACCCGCTTTTGCTCCGGGAATTTCAAATGGGTTTGAAAACCTACCAGGTTAAACACACTTTTGGCGGCGTTGTCCTGCCGAAGCTGGACCACCGCATAAGGCTCCTTGCCGGTTTTGGGATCTGTCAGACCCACCGGCTTTAGCGGACCAAACCGCAGAGTGTCCGGACCTCTTCGGGCCATGACCTCCACAGGCATACAGCCTTCAAACACATGTTTGTCTTCAAAGCCGTGGACCGGTGCTTCCTCCGCGTGGATCAGCTCCTGCAAAAAGGCAGCGTACTCATCCTTGTCCATAGCGCAGTTGATATAATCCGGTGTACCCCGGTCATAACGGGATTGCCACCAGGCTTTGTCCATATCCACGGAATCGGCAGTGACCAGGGGCGCCGCGGCATCAAAGAAATGCAGATATCCGGTACCGAAATACTCGCCAATGGCCTGGGACATGGCCTCGGAGGTCAGCGGACCTGTGGCTACGATCACCGGGCCTTCCGGCACCTGGGTGATCTCCTGTTCTTTCACAGTAATATTGGGGTGATTTCTGATTTTTTCCGTTACCAAATTGGAAAAGCCTTCCCGGTCTACCGCCAGACAGCCGCCGGCCTCCACACGGGTTTGGTCGGCACACTCGATAATCAGGCTGCCTAAGCGCCGCATCTCCTCTTTCAAAAGGCCCACGGCGTTTTCCAGGCGGTCACCCCGCAGGGAATTGGAGCAGACCAGCTCCGCAAAGGTATCTGTATGATGGGCAGGGGATTTTTTATGGGGCTTCATTTCGTAAAGCTCCACGGCAATGCCCCTTTGCGCCAACTGCCAGGCAGCTTCCGCGCCTGCCAGACCGGCACCGATCACCTTTACCATCGTCTTCGCTCCTTACTTTTTCGCAGTCTTTTTCGCTGCGGTTTTCTTTGTGGTTTTCTTCTTCTCCTTCGGCTCCTCTGCCTGGTCCTTGGAGGCTTTTTTGTAGTAGCCCCGTTTGTCCTCCGGCAGGAAGTTTTCACACTGCTCGTTGGTACAGAAGGGCTTGTTGCGGCCCTTTCCGGCCTTTTTGAACATAGTCTGTCCGCAGACAGGGCAGTCCTCTGCCGTGGGTACATCCCAGGTCATAAAGCCGCACTTTGCACCTTGCTCACAGCCATAGTAGGCGTAGCCCTTTTTGGACTTGCGCTTTAAAATGGTACCGCCGCACTTGGGACAGCGGCCGGGCATTTTTTCCACAATGGGCTTGGTGTTGGTGCACTCCGGGAAGCCGGGGCAGGCAAGAAACTTGCCGAAGCGGCCCATTCGGATCACCATATTTTTGCCGCAAAGCTCGCAGACCTCCTGGCTGACCTCCTCAGGCACCTTCAGCCGGGTACCCTCCAGGGCCTTTTCCGCATCCAGCATTTCCTGATGGAAGCCCTGATAGAAGTTGGCCAAAACGGCCTTCCAGTCCTGCTTGCCTTCCTCCACCTCGTCCAACAGGTCCTCCATGTGGGCGGTGAAGGTTACATCGATAATGTCGTTAAAGCGCTCCAGCATCAAGCCGGTGACAACCTCGCCCAGGGGTGTGGGCATCAGGTGCTTTTCTACCCGGTTGACATACTCCCGGTCCTGAATGGTGGAGACGATACCGGCGTAGGTGGAAGGACGGCCGACGCCCTTTTCTTCCATAGCCTTGACCAGGGTAGCCTCTGTGTACCGGGCAGGAGGCTGGGTAAAGTGCTGTTCCTTTTTGGTATCCCGGCACTGAGCCTGATCACCGGTCTGCAGGTCCGGAAGCTCGGAGCCGGTTGCCTGCTCCTCCTCGTCACGGCCCTCCTCATAGACAGCCAAAAAGCCTGAGAATTTCACGCTTTGATGGGCACTGCGGAAGGTGTGACCGGCGCAGACTGTGTCGATGGATACGGTGTCATACACCGCATCAGCCATCTGACTGGCCAAAAAGCGGCTCCAGATCAGCTTGTACAGCCGGTACTGGTCTGCGGTCAGGGAGCGGCGGATCCGCTCCGGATCCAGCTCCACATGGGTGGGACGAATGGCTTCGTGGGCATCCTGCGCTCCGGATTTTGTTTTATAAACATGGAATTTTCCGTAGTAATAGGGTGCGCCGTAGCGGCTCTTGATGAAATCTGCCGCGGCGGACATTGCTTCATTGCTCAGCCGCAAGGAGTCGGTACGCATATAAGTGATCAGACCCAAAGTGCCTTCGCCCTCCACATCCACGCCTTCATAAAGCTGCTGGGCAATGTTCATCGTGCGCTTTGGGGTCATATTCAGCTTTCTGGAAGCTTCCTGCTGCAAAGTAGAGGTGGTGAAGGGGGGCGCAGCGGTACGCTTCTTGTCTGCCCGTTTCACAGACTGTACCGTAAAGGTCTGGCCGGTGATATCCTGAATAATGGCATCTGCCTGCTGCTCATTTGCCAGCTCCCGCTTTTTGCTGTCGCCGTGGTACTTGGCGGCAAAGGAGCCGGGCTTGCCAATGCGGTCAAGCTGCACCTCCAAAGACCAGTACTCCTTGCTTTGGAAGGCACGGATCTCATTTTCCCGGTCTACCACCAGTCTAGTGGCTACGGACTGAACACGGCCTGCGGACAGGCCGCGGCGAACCTTTTTCCACAACAGCGGAGAAAGCTGATAGCCCACGATCCGGTCCAAAAGCCGACGGGCCTGCTGCGCATCCACCAGGCTGTAGTCAATGGACCGGGGATTGGCAATGGCCTCGGCAACTACGTTTTTGGTGATCTCATTGAAGGTGACCCGGCAGGTTTTGCTGTCCGGCAGCTCCAAAAGCTCCTTCAAGTGCCAGGAGATGGCTTCGCCCTCCCGGTCAGGGTCCGTTGCCAGATAGATCCGGCTGGCTTTTTTAGCGGCCTTTTTCAGGTCATCGATAATATCTTTTTTAGTATCCAAAGGGATATATTCCGGAATAAAACCGCCCTCAATATCCACGCCCATCGTGCTTTTGGGCAGATCCCGCAGGTGACCCATGCTGGCCTTGACAGTATATTCCGGCCCCAGGTATTTTCCAATGGTCTTTGCCTTGGACGGGGACTCAACGATTACAAGATTGGATCCGTTTGCCATTTGTTTCCTCCGTAAGTTTATTTCAGAGATATCCGCTTGCCCGGGTGGTTGACAGCCAGGCCCTTTAACGCAAGCATGGTCAGTACAGAAAGTACCTTTGCCGCAGGCAGCATTGCCTCGGCAATGACTTCATCCACGGGACGGGGCTGGGGCGTTAACAGCTTAACTACCGCCTGCTCCTCCGGGGACAGCTCTATATTTTTATTATCTCCCACACTATAATGGGATTTTTCCGGATTGTCAATGGATTTCTTGTCAGGCCGTGCTGTGGGCGCGGCTGTGACCACTGGGTGCTCTGTCGGCTGCGCTACGGTCAGAATGGCCGGTTCCCGTGGCTGAACACGCCGGACGCTGTGGGGATACAGACATTCATATTCCCTCAAAATATCCCAACCGGAGAACACCGGCAGAGCTTGCTCCTGCAGCAGCTTATTGCTGCCTGCGCAGGTTTGGGAGTCGATGTTACCGGGAACCACAAAAAGATCACGGCCCTGCTCCCGGGCGTGCCGGGCAGTATTGAGCGCGCCGCTGCGTTCCGGGGCCTCCACCACCAGAATACCGGCAGACAAGCCGCTGATAATGCGGTTCCTTTGGAGGAAATTCCAGCTATAGGCCGGTGTACCCGGAAGAAATTCTGAGAGCAGGCAGCCATGCTGCTGAATTTGCTGAAACAGGGCTTTATTTTTAGCGGGATAGACCATATCCGCACCGCAGCCCAAAACCGCCACCACGTTGCAGCCGGAGGACAAAGCTCCTTCCAAGGCAGCGGTGTCGATGCCGTCAGCACCGCCGGAGACCACGAGACCGCCGCACTGTGCGATCTCTGTGCCTAACTTCCGGGCAGTCTGTATGCCATAGGAGGATGCCTTTCTGGTGCCGACAATGCCGATGACCGGGACACTTTCCCAGTCCGGAAGGCAGCCTTTGTAGTACAAAACCAACGGTGGCTCCTGGATGTTTTGGAGCCGACGGGGATAGGCGCTGTCGCCGTAGGTCAAAATGCTGATGCTTTTCTCGCTGCATTGCCGCAGGATCTGTCGGGACGGGGCAAGTGCCCGGTCATTTAATTGCTCCAGGTCCTCTGCGGACAATGCCTGCAATTCCTCCAGGCTTTCCGCAGAAGCTTTATATATGCTCTCCGGATCGTGGAAAAGCTGAAGCAAATTTAATTTTTGCCGGATTGAAAGCTTTAACCGGGAAAACCAGATCCAATATATCAGCATTTTTCTTTCCTCTTTATATCTTTTGCATCTGCCACATCACAATAGACGCGGCCACGGCAGCATTCAGGGACTCACAGCGGCTGTTCATGGGAATGATGAGCTGCCGGTCCGCCGCCTCCAGGATCTGCTGCCGGACACCCTGGCCTTCGCTGCCGATGACCACCGCCTGCCGTGCCACCGGTGCCTGTCGCAGGTCCACGGCGGTATCGCTTAAAGCGGTGACGGCGATCTCAATTCCTGCGTCCCGGCAGGCAGTTAGTGCCTGCTGCCAGGTGGTCTGCAGCACAGGTGTGCGGAATACCGCGCCCATAGAGGAGCGGACAGTTTTATGGCTGTAGGGGTCGGCGCAGCCCTCCAAAAGGGCCACAGGCACATTCAGCGCATCGGCAGTACGCAGGATGGTGCCTAAATTACCCGGGTCCTGGATACCGTCCAGCAGCAGCATCCCGGCGGTGGGCACAAAGGCCTGCTCCTGAGGAAGCTGACAGATAAACAGCGCGCCCTGAGGGGTCTGCATAGGGGAGATGTAGGCCATTACATCCTCCGGTACCCGCACCACCTGCACCTGTTCCGGCACTTCCTGCTGAACACCGTCGGACAGGATCACCGTTTGCAGGCCGGGCCACCAGCGGATAGCCTCCTGCAGCAATTTGGTGCCGTCGGCCACAAACAGGCCGGACTGCTGCCGTTCCTTTCGGGAGGCAAGCAATCTGCGTACTTGCTGCAAAAGGGGATTTTTCCGGGAGGTGATCCGCTGTATCATAGCTTTTGCACCGCCTTCAACGCGGCTGTATCACCCAAAATCACCAAAATATCCCCCTTGCAGATCACATGATCCGCTGCCGGGGAGACGGTGATCTGCTGCTCCTTTTTGATGGCCAGGATATTGATGCCCAGCTTGGCCCGGATATTCAGGCCCTTCAAGTCCTTGCCCACCCAGCTTTCCGGCGTGGGAAGATCGATAATGCCGTAGTCCTCAGACAGTTCGATATAGTCCAAAACATTTTGGCTGGACAGGCTTCTTGCCAAACGGTAGGCCTGCTCCTGCTCCGGGATGACGATCTGATCGGCACCCAGCTTTTTCAGAACCTGCCGATGGGTCTCGTCGTGGGCCTTGCAGACCACCCGGGGAACCCCCAGCTCCTTCAAATTCATGGTAGCCAGTACAGAATCGGCCAGACTGTCGCCGATGGCTACAACCGCACAGTCAAAGCTGGCCGCACCCAGCGCACGTAAAACGCTCTTGTCCCGGGCGTCTGCCACCACTGCGTGGGTCACATCGTCGCTGATGGCCTGTACAAGCTCACTGTCGGTGTCCACCGCCAGCACCTCACAGCCCAACTGGCACAGCCGCCGTGCTACCTCTGAGCCGAAACGGCCCAATCCAATAATGATATACGATTTCATAAGCAAACTCCTATCCGATCAGCAGGTTGGTGTGGGCATACTGGAAGCGGTCCTTTGCCCGGTCACTTAGCAGGAAGCCCAGACTCAGGGTCAGGATACCGACCCGTCCAAAATACATAAACAAAATAATAATGATCTGCGCCGGAGTGGTTAAAAGGGGTGTCACGCCGGCAGTCAGGCCCACGGTGGCCAAAGCGGATACGGTTTCGTACAGCGCATCCAGGAAGCTGACCGGGGAGCTGGCACAGATCACCACAGCTCCGATCAGACTCAAACTTACCATGGCGGTGACAATGGTCATAGCGTCCAGCACCTTTTCCGGCAGGATGCTGCGCTTGTACACAGTGACAGTGGATTTTCCCCGAAGCCGTGCGCCGATAAACAGCAAAAGCACCATAAAGGTCACGGTTTTGGCACCGCCGGCGGTAGAACCGGAGGAACCGCCGATGAGCATCAGCACCAGGGAAACGGCCTTTCCACTGTCAGTCAGACACGCTTGATCCACGCTGGCAAAACCGGCAGTGCGTAGGGTCACCGCCTGGAAAAAGGCGTTCAGCAGTTTATCCCCAAAGGGCATATTGCCAATGGTGTCGGGATTGTTCCACTCCAAAAACAGGATCAGCGCAGTGCCGCCCAGGAGCAGAACCCCGGTGGTCAGCAGTACCAGCTTGGTATAAACGCTGAATTTTTTGAAGCTTCTCAGACGGACGACCTCTTCCCATACGAAGAAGCCCAGGCCGCCTAAAATGATCAGTGCCGCCAGGGTCAGGCAGACCACCGGATCGCTTTGGAAGGTGATCAGACTTTGCCCCGGCCCAATGGAGCCAAAAATATCAAAGCCGGCGTTGCAGAAAGCGGAAACCGCATGGAAAACGCCCCAAATGGCAGCGGTTTTCAGGCCGTACTCCGGAAGAAATCTGAAAAACAGGATCAGCGCGCCGCAGGCCTGAATGGAAAGACTGCCTGAAAGCACCCATTTTTGCAGGGTGACCACGCTTTGCATATCGTCCACGCTGAGGGCTTGAGCCATCAGCATCCGCTGCTTCAGACCTACCCTGCGCCGAAAAACAAAAACCACCAGGGACGCGGCACTCATAAAGCCCAGGCCGCCGATCTCGATCATGCACAGGATCACAGCCTGGCCAAAGCCGCTCCATTGGGTCCAGGTGTCATAGAGCACCAGGCCGGTGACACAGGTGGCGGAGGTGGCGGTAAACAGCGCCGGGCGGAAGCCGCAGGAAACGCCGCTGCGGGAGGCTATCGGCAGTGTCAGCAAAATGGCACCCAGCTGGATAATGACCGCAAAGGTCACAGCAATGATCCTTGTGGGACTAAGCTGCCGTTTCTTCATTTTAAATCGGAACTTGCCCATACCCACACTCCTTTCCGCAACGGTAGGCTCATCCATTTTATACCTTATTATATACATCTTCTCTATTCTTTTCAAGTCTTTTGATTTTAATTAGATTTTCGGCTCAGGAATTTCCCCAATTCCGGCAATTTTGAATGGTGAATACATCCAAAAACTTGACATCAAGGTCTATTTGTTATAGAATTAAATAAAGATTTGTTCGTACAAGTCGATAAATTCCAGTTTATCGAGCTGTTCGAATTTTGCGACAACCTACCGATGTGTCATTGCGAGCCAGTGCTCACACTGGCGTGGCAATCTCAAAATGCAAGGGTGTACGTTGGATAACCCAAAGGACCCGTTTCGGCCTGAAAA
>JAFSET010000045.1 GCA_017435615.1 Oscillospiraceae bacterium
AGAACCTTACCCAGACGGCCAACAATGCCCATCATGTCGGGGGAAGCGACGACCACGTCGAACTCGAACCAGTTCTCCTTGGTGATCTTCTCAACCAGCTCCATGCCGCCGACATAGTCAGCGCCTGCAGCCTTGGCGTCCTTAGCGAAAACCAGAACGCGGCGAACCTTACCGGTACCGTTGGGCAGAACCACGGCGCCACGGACCTGCTGGTCAGCGTGACGGGAGTCAACGCCCAACTTGATGTGCAGCTCGACGGTCTCGTCGAACTTTGCGGAAGCACCCTTCACAACCAGATCCAGGGCCTCACTGGGATCATACTGAACAGAGCGGTCAATCAGCTTGGCGCTCTCCTTATACTTTTTGCCTCTAAACACTTGTTTTATCCTCCTTATAGTGGTGATGCGGAAAAATCCTCCCACATTTCCGGGTCATTTGCCCGGACAGTAAAAAATCAGTCTACAACAGTGACGCCCATGGAACGGCAAGTGCCGGCCACCTGGCTCTCTGCGGCTTCGAGAGAGTTGACGTTCAGGTCAGGCATCTTAGTCTTGGCGATCTCGGTGATCTGAGCCTTGGTGATGGTGCCGACCTTGGTCTTGTTGGGAACGCCGGAGCCCTTCTCCAGACCGATTGCCTTCATAACCAGCAGGGGAGTCGGAGGGGTCTTGGTGATAAAGGTGAAGCTGCGGTCAGCGTAAACAGTGATGACAACAGGAATCTTGTAGCCTTCCATAGCCTGGGTACGGGCGTTGAATTCCTTGATGAAAGCAGCAATGTTTACACCGTGCTGACCCAGAGCAGGACCAACAGGGGGGGATGCGGTTGCCTTAGCGGCGTTGATCTGAAGCTTGATAATGCCAGTAACTTTCTGTGCCATAATAAGCACCTCCTGAATAAAATGTGGTAATATGCGACTTATGCGCATTTCTTGCGGGGCATAAGCCCCTCCCACGTTCCGACCGTAAAACGGTCCGATGCGTTATTGGGATACGACCTCAACCTGATCGAGCTCAAACTCGACGGGGGTCTCACGGCCAAACATGGAAACAACCACGCTGACTGCGTTCTTGTCCACATCGATGGACTCCACTGTACCGGTGAAGGAGGAAAGGGGACCGTCGACAATGCGCACACTGTCGCCAACAGAGTTGTTGACGATGATCTCACGCTTTTCTACGCCCATTTCGTATACCTCATCCTCCGTCAGGGGAATGGGATCGCTGCCGGACGGGCCAACGAAGCCTGCCACACCGCGGATGTTGCGGATCACATGCCAGGTGTCGTCACTGTATACCATCTTAATGAACACATAGCCGGGGTACAGCTTGCGGTCATAGGTTTTGCTCACGCCGGACTCAGTGATCTCAGTAACGGTTTCCATAGGAATGGCAACGGTCAGGATCTGGTCCTGGAGCTGACGGCTTTGGACCGTCTTCTCGATGGTGGCCTTTACAGTGTTTTCATAAGCGGAAAAGGTATGAACAACATACCACTTTGCAGCTTCTGCCATAGACTGCACCTTAGCCCTTGACGGCGGTGATCAGTGCACTGATGCCTTCACCGGCGACAAAGTCGAACATCCAAATAAAGACGCCGACCACGATCACACAGGCCAGAACGATCAGTGTGTTGCGCAGAACCTGCTGGGGGGTGGGCCATACGACCTTCTTCAGCTCGCTGCGAAGCTCACGGAAATAGCGAGCGATCGCACCGAAGAAGCGCACGAACCAATTAGCCTTTTTTGCTTCTGCCATTGAATTGACGCCTCCTTACTTCGTCTCGTTGTGAACGGTGTGCTTTCTGCAGAATCTGCAGTACTTCTTCATTTCGAGACGATCAGGGTCATTCTTCTTGTTCTTCATGGTGTTGTAGTTTCTCTGCTTGCACTCGGAGCATCTCAAAGTGACTTTCACGCGCATAACGGCACCTCCTTAAATATTGCCTCCCTGTATCACGACGGCTATTAAAAATTTAGTGTGCGGTCAACTACAATAACCGCCCGTCGCTGAAAAATGGGCACAAAAAAATAACCCCTTTTCACAGGTAGAAACATTCTACCACACACATACACCGAAAGTCAACATATTTTTACCAAATTTTTATCTTTATTTTTATATTTTAATGTATTATAATCTAACCGATATTTTAAAGAAATGGCGGAAGCGGAAATGATGAAGAAAATTATGGGCATTGACTACGGTGATGCCAGAACCGGCGTGGCATTATCCGATCTTTTGTGTTCCATTGTAGGATCCACTACGGTGATCCACAGCAGAAATATGGACAAGACTCTTTCGGAGATTTGTAAAATCGCCGCGCAAAACAGCGTTGGTCAGATCGTGGTGGGACTTCCCAAGAATATGGACGGCACCGAAGGGGTCCGCGCAGAGCTCTGCCGGGAGTTTGCGGACAGGCTCCGGGATGCCACCGGCCTTCCGGTTGCCATGTGGGACGAGCGTCGGACCACTGTGGAGGCGCACAATATTCTTTCCCAGCACAATTACCACGGCAAAAAACGCAAGGATACTGTAGATGCGGTTGCGGCTTCTTTGATTTTGGAAGGCTACCTGGCTTTTATTAAGCGTTAAAAAGATTTTAAAAATCTGTTGCACCTTTTACTATAATTTGTTATAATAACCGGAATAGTGGGATAGTATGGAAACGATACCCATTGGGAAGGAGGCACTGTTGATGAAAAAAAGGCTTATAAGATTGCTCAGGCCCGGTTTTGGCGTGTTTTTTGTTCTGCTGATGGCCTTTGCGGGCGCAGCGGTGTATCTGCAGTATTATATGCTGGCGCTGGTAGAATTCAGCGTGGTCGCCGTCACACTGATCGCTTACTTGATTTATTGGAACCTGCGCCGGAAGAATATTCAGAAATATTTGCATAAGACTATGGAAAATGTCACGGCATCCCATGGTTCTCAGCCGCCGTTCCCTATGGTGGCACTTCGTCTGGAGGACGATACTGTCGTTTATGCTAACGATGCCTTCACACGGATCACCGGATTTCGGGATCAGATGGCAGAGCGGACTATGGATCAGGTAATTCCCGGCTTTTCAACAGATTGGCTGTCAAACGGCAAAAACCAGTATCCCTACGATGTTACATTGCAGCGCCGCCGTTACCGTGTGTACGGCACGACGGTATATGCCAACGATCCCAAGGCTCCCCGGCTGGGCGTGCTGTATTTTACAGACCTGACAGAGCTGTATCAGATCCGGGATGAGTATATTCGCTCCCGTCCTGTGGTTGCCATTATTTTGGTGGATAACTATGAGGAGCTGACCAAAAACCTGACAGAAGGTGCTATTTCCGGCCTTCATGCCCGGATCAACGATGTGATCACCAAATGGGCAGAGCAGTACGGCGGTCTTCTGCGTCGACTGGAACGCAACCGCTTCCTGATGGTTTTTGAAAAACGGGATCTGAAGCGTATGGTGGACAATAAATTTGCCATTTTGGAGCAAATTCACGAGATCACCAGTCCTTCCGGTCTGCCGGTATCCATATCCGTAGGTATGGGCGTGGATGCGGAAAGCTTTGAGGAAGGCTTCGAGTTTGCCGCGCTGGCCATGGAAATGGCTTTGGGCCGTGGCGGTGACCAGGCGGTTGTGAAGGACAGACTGAACTTTGATTTCTACGGAGGCCGCAACAAGGAGGCAGACCACCGCAGCAAGGTCCGGTCCCGTATCACAGCCAGCTCTTTGATGGAGCTGATCGGTCAAAGCAGCCAGGTGTTCATTATGGGTCACAAAAACGCGGATCTTGATGCCATTGGTGCCGCCGTTGGTGTGAGGTGTCTTTGCCGCAAAAAAGGCAAAGAGGCCCACATTATTTTGGATCAGGAGGACAATGCTGCCTCCAAGCTGATCGAGCAGATCCGGCAGGTGCCGGAGTATGCCGACAGCTTCATCTCCGGACAGGAAGCACTGCTGCGCAGTGACAACCGAAGCCTTTTGGTGGTGGTGGATACCAACCGTCCCGATCAGGTGGAAAACCGTCATTTGCTGGAGTCCATTACCAGCGTGTGCGTCATCGACCATCACCGCCGCGCTGCGGATTATATTACCCCTGTGGTTGTTAACCTCCACGAGCCCTATGCATCTTCCGCTTCGGAGCTTGTTACGGAGCTTTTGCAGTATGCGGTGGAAAAGAAGGATGTGCTTCCCATTGAGGCCAAGTCTTTGATGGCAGGCATTATCCTGGATACAAAGAGCTTTAATGTCCGCACTGCGGAACGCACCTTCGAGGCTGCGGCATACCTGCGGCAATTGGGAGCGGATACAGTGGAGGTCAAGAAGCTTCTGCAAAACAATTTCCAGGATACAATGGCAAAATATCAAATCATCAAGGCTGCCCGTCTGTACCGGCCTGAGGTGGCAATTGCGGCGCTTAATGCCAGCACCTCCCGGGCACTGGCGGCTCAGGCTGCTGACGAGCTTTTGAATATTTCCGGTATCACAGCATCCTTTGTGCTGTACCCGGATGGAGAACAGGTGCTGATCTCTGCCCGATCCATTGGTGAAGCCAATGTGCAGGTGATTTTGGAGCCTTTGGGTGGCGGCGGTAATACTGCCACAGCCGGTGCGCAGATCAAAAACAGTACCGTTAAGGACGTGCTGGATGATCTGGTCCGCAGCATTGACAAGTATTATGAACAGTAATCTCTAAAAAGGAGCAATGGGTTATGAAAGTTATTTTATTGCAGGATGTTAAGGGAAAGGGCAAGAAGGGCCAGTTGCTGGAGGTTTCCGATGGCTACGCCCGGAATTATATGCTGCCCCGTAAAATAGCTGTGGAGGCTACCGCTGACGCAGTGAATACGAAGAATATGAACGACAAGGCTGCTGCTGAAAAAGCAGCAAAGGAGCGTGCGGAGGCGTTGGATATCTCTCACAAGCTCCGTGAAATGACCCTGGTGGTGAAGGCCAAGGGCGGCGGAGCAGGCCGCTTGTTCGGCTCCGTGACCAATCAGGAGATCGCCGATGCCCTGAAGGCCGCTTCCGGCATTGCGCTGGACAAGCGTAAGATCGTGATTTCCGATACCATCAAAAGTGTCGGCACCTATACCGTGACTTGTAAGCTGGGCTATGAGATCACTGCCCCCCTGACTGTGAAGATCGAGGAAGCCTGATAAAGAAATAAAGGAGAATTCCTTATGGATGAAGAACTGAACAGCCGACAGCAGCCTCAATCCTTAGAGGCAGAGCAGGCGGTGCTGGGTTCTATACTGATCGACAGCCGCTGCCTGACCGATGTGATCGGCATCGTGCGACCGGAGGATTTTTACCTGAAGCAAAACCGGGAGATCTATGAGACCATCTACACGATGTTCAATTTCTCACAGACCATTGACCCGGTGACGGTGCTGGATAAAATGCGGGAACTGGGCGTTTACCACGATAATTCCCGGGATTATATCATGCAGCTTATGCAGATCACGCCCACTGCCGCCAATGCGGTGCGGTATGCCGGAATTGTCCGGGACAAGGCGATGCTTCGGGAATTGGCGGATGCAGGCTCGGATATTGTGGAAACGGTCTATGCGCAGGTGGGAACACCGGCGGAGCTGTTGGAAAATGCCGAAAAGAAGATCTACGCTCTGCGCAAAGGCGAACGGGGAGATTCTCTGGAGCATATCGGTGTCACCCTGCATAAGGTCTTTGACCGTTTGGCAGAGCTGAGCCAATCCGATTCTGCATTTCCCGGTATGTCCACCGGCCTGCAGGATCTGGACAGAAAGATCAACGGTCTGAATAATTCCGATCTCATTCTTGTGGCTGCAAGACCTGCTATGGGTAAGTCCGCCTTTGCCCTGAATTTAGGCCTGAATGTGGCGAAAAAGTACAATAAGACTGTAGCAATCTTTAACCTGGAAATGTCCAGAGAGCAGCTTGCTATGCGTCTGCTGGCCATTGAGAGCTTTGTGGACGGTCAGAAAATGGCCACCGGCAAGCTGACGGATGAGGAATGGACCAAGCTTGGTATGGCTTCGGCTTCCTTGGCCCAGACCGATGTGCGGATCGACGACAATCCGTCCGTCACCGTAGCGGAGATGAACGCAAAATGCCGGCGGCTGGAAAACCTGGGTATGGTCGTTATCGACTATCTGCAGCTTATGAACGGTTCCGGCTACGGAAAAGGCGGCGACAGCCGTGTGAATATCGTCAGTGAGATTTCCCGTTCTTTAAAGATCATGGCCAAGGAGCTGAATGTTCCGGTGATTTGCCTGAGCCAGCTTTCCCGTGGCCCTGAAAGCCGTACAGACAAGCGGCCGATGCTGTCTGACTTGCGTGAATCCGGTGCTATCGAGCAGGATGCGGATGTGGTCCTGTTTTTGTACCGTGACGAATATTATAATGAGAACTCTGAGGAAAAGGGCGTAGCAGAATGTATCGTGTCTAAAAACCGCCATGGTGAGGTAGGCACGGTGAAGCTGCAATGGATCCCGCAGTACCAAACCTTTGCGGATCGGGAGTGGAAGCATGCTGAATAAGCTTTCTGCTTTTATCCGCAGCCAGGGACTGATCACACCGGCAGACCATGTTGTATGCGCGGTCAGCGGCGGTGCGGATTCTGTGGCACTGCTGCTGGGACTGTACTTGCTCCGAGATAAGCTGGGCATTACCCTGAGCGTGGCCCATTTTAATCACGGCCTGCGAGGCGCGGAATCTGATCGGGATCAGGCGTTTGTCCGGCAGCTTTGCAGTCACTACGATCTTACGCTGCACCTTGGCAGCGGTCAGGTGGTCGCAGGGGATAAGGGACTGGAGGCTGCAGCCCGGAAGGCAAGGTACGGTTTCTTTGATACCCTTCCGGGAAAGATCGCCACAGCCCATACCGCCGATGATAATGCGGAAACCGTGCTGATGCATATGATCAGAGGTACCGGTTTAAAGGGTTTGGGTGGAATAGCCCCTTGCCGTGGCAAAATCATTCGTCCTATGCTGTCCGTAACCCGGCAGGAGGTGCTATGCTTCCTACAGGAGTACCACCAGGATTTTGTAGAGGACAGTACCAATCAAACAGATGCGTTTTTAAGAAACCGCCTGCGCCATCACGTAATGCCCCTTTTGCAAGCGGAAAATCCAAGTTTCAGTGAGAATGTGTCGGAAATGGCCCTTCGTCTGCGACAGGATGAGCAACTGTTAAGCAGTTTAACAGAGGGACCGTTGCCGGATGTTCCGGCGTTGCGAAAGATGGAGCCCGGGTTGCGCAGCAGATATTTGTCCGGTTTTCTGGAGCAATGCGGTGTGAAAGAACCCGGTACAGCCCATATCCGGCAGGCAGAGCAGCTTGTGTTTTCAAAAAGACCTTCAGCCCGTGCAGGATTTCCCAACAATGTCACCATTTGCAGAAATTATGACCGACTGGAAAAGCTGATGCCGGCGGCGGCACTGGCACCGCAGGTTTTGCAGTGCCCCGGGGTCGTGACTGTACCGGAAGCGAATGTGCGTATTATTTGCACAGCGTCAAGAGAATCTGTGCTGCAATGGGATCGGTTTACGGTCTGTGCCAGCGGACCGGTGGTGGTCCGGGGGCGTATGCCGCAGGATACGATCCGTCTTCAGGGAGGAAATAAATCCCTGAAGGAATTATTTATCGACAAAAAAATCCCGGCGGCAAAGCGGGTGCAGATCCCGGTGATTGCCGATGATCACGGTGTTTTGGCCGTTTACGGAATTGGTGCAAATCTGGACCGCATATCCGGTCCGGGGGTTCCGGTAGAAATCCGGTTCGAGAAGCTATAAAAAGAGAGATAGAGAATTTCAAGGAGGAGTTATGGAAAAGGATATTCAACGAATCATGATCTCGGAGGAGGAATTGCAAGGCAAAATTCGTGAGCTTGCTGCCACGGTTTCCCGGGATTACGAGGGCAAGGATCCTGTTTTTGTCGGTGTTATGAAGGGCGTTGTGCTGTTTTTCGCGGATATGTTTAAGCGGATCAGCATCCCCTGTGAGATGGATTTTATGTGGATATCCTCTTATCGTGGAACGGATTCCACCGGTTATGTCGAGGTCAAGCGGGATATAGCCACCGATATCAAGGGCCGTCATGTGGTGATCCTGGAGGATGTGTTTGACACCGGTAATTCCCTGTCTTTTACCTATGAGCATCTTCTGAGCAAAGAACCGGCCTCTCTGAAGATCGTTACTTTGTTGGATAAGCCGGCCCGGCGAAATCCGGAAATCACATTGAAGGCCGACTATACCGGCTTTGTGATTCCCAATGAATTTGTGGTGGGCTACGGTATGGACCTGGATGAAAAGTACCGCAATCTTCCTTATATCGGTGTTTTGAAGCCGGAAGTTTATATGTAAAAACGAGGTAAGCGAATTTGAAAAAAGTTAAGATTTTTCCAGTAATCATATATGTTGGACTGCTAATTTTGCTGTTCACCTGGCTGTTAGGAATGTTCAGCTCCGGCACAGACGGACTGAAATACTCCGATGTCATTGCACAGTTTCAGAAAGAAAATGTGTCCAGCTTTCAGGTAGACGGTGACACCATTACCATGGAGCTGCATAATCCGCTGAATGGGAAAAAGCAGGTATCCGCAAAACTGGCAGATCCAGCAGCCTTTCATCAGCAGCTTCAGCCGCTGCTGCAGGAGCAGACGGAAAGCGGTGTTTTGAAGTGGTATAATTTCCTCCCGGAGGCGGAGCTTTCTCCCTATGACTTTATTCTGCCGATTATTTTGGCAGGTCTTGTGTTGCTGTTGGTGTGGGGATTTCTCGCGGGACGTGCCAATAACAATCATCCCCTTAATAACTTCGGCAGAGCCAATGCCACCAACGGACAGACCGGAAAAAAGGTGACCTTCCAGGATGTAGCCGGTATGGAGGAGGAGAAGAAAGAACTGCAGGAGGTCGTGGATTTTCTTCGTCAGCCTGATAAGTTTACAAAAATCGGAGCAAAAATTCCCCACGGAATTCTGCTGTCCGGCCCTCCGGGTACGGGTAAGACCTTGCTTGCCCGTGCTGTGGCAGGAGAGGCGGATGTACAGTTTTTGTCTATTTCCGGTTCTGATTTTATGGAGATGTATGTTGGTGTGGGAGCCAGCCGTGTCCGTGACCTGTTTGAGCAAGCCCGAAAGATCGCACCGGCCATTATTTTTATTGACGAGATCGATGCGGTGGGCCGTAAGCGTGGCTCCGGCATGGGCGGCGGCCACGATGAGAGGGAGCAGACCCTGAACCAGCTTTTGGTGGAGATGGACGGCTTTACCAAGTCCGAAGGTGTGATCGTCCTGGCAGCTACCAACCGTCACGATATTCTGGACCCTGCACTGCTGCGTCCCGGCCGTTTTGATCGTCAGATCTACGTGGGCGTTCCGGACGCATCCGAACGTGAGGCCATTTTGAAGGTCCACGCCAAGGGAAAATGTCTGGATGATTCGGTTAATCTGAATACTGTGGCTTTGGCTACAGCAGGCTTTACCGGTGCGGATCTGAGTAACCTGCTGAATGAAGCGGCGATCCTGGCAGCCCGTGAGGACCGTCCGGCGCTGAATATGAATGACCTGAACGAGGCAATGATGAAGGTGCTGGCAGGTCCTGAAAAGCGCAGCCGGGTCCGTCTGCAAAAGGATCTGCGGCTGACAGCCATTCATGAGGCCGGTCACGCAGTTGCTATGTACAGCCTGCCGACCCATGATCCTGTCCGGCAGATCTCCATTATTCCCAGAGGCCGAGCTTTGGGCCTGACGTGGACCCAGCCGGAACAGGAGAGCAACCACCTGACCCGTAACGAGATGTATGAGATGATCGTGGGCCTTTTGGGTGGCCGTGTGGCGGAAGAACTGTTTTTGAAGGATATTTCCACCGGTGCTTCCAATGACATTGACCGTGCCTCCAAGCTTGCCCGGGACATGGTTGGACGCTACGGTATGTGTCCCACATTGGGTACTGTGTCCTACACCGGCGGCGAGGAACTGTTCATTGGCCGGGATTTTGAGCGGACCAAGAGCTACTCGGAAAAAGTAGCCGGCACGATGGATGATGAAGTCAAGGCGTTGATGGATAAGGCCTATAAGCACTGTGCTGACATTTTGACCCGTGACAGTGAAAAGCTGAAGCAGGTAGTCAAATTCCTGCTGGACAATGAAACCATGTCCGGCAGCCAGTTTGCCCAATGTATGCAGGGCCAGCCCATTGACGAAAACGGGCAGTCCAGCTTGTTTGCTGAATTTGAAACAGAAGAGTGATCAAATGGGAGGACGCCGCTGTTGGCGTTCTCCTATTTTACAGGCACATTGTGCAGTTTGCACAATGTGCCTGGCGAAAATTTGGCACTGCAACAGCGAATTTACGAAAAGTTTTTATACTGTTTTGGAAAAAGTATGCTATAATGATATTGACAATACATCCCAAAGGAGCGGCTATGAACAATATCCTGTTTTTTTTGACACCGAAGGCAATGTGCGCCTTTGTTTATGATGATTACACCATTCGTCAGGCACTGGAAAAAATGGAATCTGCCGGTTATGCGGCACTTCCGATTTTGAACAAGCACGGGGAATACCGTGGTACATTAACAGAAGGTGATCTTCTGTGGGCGCTGAAAAATATGTGCTATATGGATATGCGGCAGGCGGAGGCTCGTCGTATTATGGAGATCACCCGTCGTAAAGATAATATTCCCGTTCGGGTCACGACCAGTATGCACGATTTGGTACAGCGGGCAAGTACACAGAATTTTGTTCCGGTGGTGGATGACTATGATGCCTTTATTGGTATTGTAACGAGAAGTGCCATTATCAAGTATTGCAGTGAAAACCTCTTTCAGGAGGATTGAAATCAGGGGCGTTGCAGATGCTGCAGCGCCCCTTCATTATAAATTTACAAATGGAGCGGTTGAAATTCTTGCGAAAATTTGGTAGTATAGGAACAAATGAAATTTTGGAGGTGGAATATGAACGACGAGAAGCTGAAAAATCAACTCGGCGAAAATATTGCTGCCTTACGCAAACGTGGGGGGATGACCCAGGCGGCACTGGCCGACAGGATCAACTATTCTGACAAAGCTGTGTCCAAATGGGAACGGGGAGAGTCCATCCCTGATGTGCTGACTCTGATGGAGTTATCTGAGATATTTGAGGTGTCCGTGGATGAACTGCTGCGAGATCCCAATGAGCTGCCGCAGAATGTGGGCAAGGTAGAGCAGGTAATGGGCAGGGCAGTAGAGAAGACCCTTAAGCGTAAGGCAGACAAACGAATCATCGAAAAGCTATGCTCTGTGCTTGTGTGGTTTGTTGCGCTGCTGATATTTGTGATTTTTTCATCGTTGGAGATCCCAAAAAGCTGGCTGGCCTTTTTTTATGCTGTGCCTGTTAACTGTATCGTTATGCTGTGCCTGCGGTCAGCCTGGCGGGATTTTCGCACCAATAAATGGCTGATCTCCGGTATTGTGTGGGGCTTTTTGATCAGCTTCTATGTGACTGTGCTGGTTTTGGCGCAATACAATTTGTGGAAGATACTGCTTTTGGGTATTCCGGGACAGATCGCTATCTTGCTGTGGTTCAGAATGTTCCGCAAGGGGAATGTGGAGGAGCATAATGGATAAAAAAGAGCTGCGCAGGCAGATTCGGGAAAAAAAGAAAGCGATGACCCAGGAGCAGATCGAGAATGCCAGTGAGCGTTTGGCGGAGCTTTTTTATGCCACTTCCCAGTACCAAAATGCCCGGGTGATCTATGGATATTTGCCCTATAATCAGGAGGTGCGCACAGTGCCTATGCTGCAGCGTGCCCTGGATGACGGTAAAAAAATAGCCGTTCCCAAGATTTTTGGTGACACGATGCGCTTTATCTATTTGACGGACCTGAGCGGTGTAGCCCCCGGCTACGCCGGAATTCCGGAGCCTGTGGCGGACGGACCGGTGGCGCAGGAAAGGGATGCCTTGGTGCTGATGCCGGGGCTGGCCTTTGATAAAAATGGCAACCGGATGGGTTACGGCGGCGGCTTTTACGATCAGTTTTTGGCTGCGGAGCCGGAGCATCCCACGATAGCGCTGTGCTATGCTTTTCAAATGGTTTCGTCTATTCCAAGGCAGGACCACGATATTCCTGTGGATCTGGTGCTTTGGGCGTAAAGGAAACGCTGCTGAAATCGTTTGCGAAAAAGGAGATAGAATTATGGAGTTTGTTGCGCTGCTGATCGTGGCTGCACTGGTATTTGGCGTGTGCTTTTTGGCGGATAAGGGCTTTAAAAAGCTGTTTCGGTCTCAGGAGCAGCACGCTTCCGGCAAGGCAGTGCGGCTGAGCAAGCGGTACGGCACGATGGGTCTGCTGCTGACAGCCTTTGGAACCGCTGTGCTGTTTGCAGGCTTAGATGGAAACCTCCTGCTGTTGGTATGCGGAATGATTATGATCGTGGTAGGCCTGGGCCTGATCGTATACTATATGACCTTTGGTGTCTTCTATAATGACGACAGTTTTTTGCTTATGACCTTTGGAAAACCCAGTAAAACCTACGCATATCGGGATATTCAGGGCCAAAAGCTGTATATCACCACCGGAAATGTGATTTTGGTGGAACTTTACCTGTCAGACGGACGGACCTTTCAGCTTCAGTCGGCAATGGAGGGTGCTTTTGACTTTTTGGACAAGGCGTTTTTTGCCTGGCTGGAACAGACCGGCAGGACCCTGGAGGAATGTAGCTTCCACGATCCCAAAAACTCCTGCTGGTTCCCATCGGTGGAGGAGTAGCCTATGCACATTCCAAACGGAACAACCGATCAGTTAGAACTGGTTACCTTTGATCAGGCGCTGCTGGCGGCCAATACGCCCTGCGAAGATTATGATGTGGACAAGTGGCTGTATGCTCCAAATTTTTATTCGGAGTATCGGTATATTTTAGGCACAAGAGGAAAAAATCCGCTGATCTGCATTGGCATCAATCCCTCCACGGCACAACCGGGAGATCTGGATAACACGCTGAAATCCGTGGAGCGCATTGCCCTTCATAACGGCTATGACAGCTTTATTATGTTTAACGTGTATGCCCAGCGCGCGACAGATCCTGACGCAATGGAGCGTTGCTGCAATACAGCACTGCACCAAGAAAACCTGAAAGCCTTTCGCTATGTCCTTTCCATTTCAGAAAAACCGGCGGTTTGGGCAGCCTGGGGAACGATCATTGAAAAACGTGATTACCTGTCGGACTGTTTGCTGGATATGGTGCGCTCAGCTCAAGAGTACGGCGCAAGTTGGTTTTGTGCCGGAAAGTGCAGCAAAAAGGGACATCCCCATCATCCGCTGTACTTACGCAAGGATGAATTGCTTCGCCCCTTTGATGTAGAAACATATTTAGAAAACCGCTGACAGAATTGTCAGCGGTTCGCTATATACGCAAATCAGTTATCCTCCGAGGCTTCGGCCTCGGCTTTTTTTGCTTTGGAGATGGCCAAAGCGGCGGCCCGCTGCTCCGGTGTGTAGACCGGCAAACCGTCTACATAATCATTGGGGAAGGTCTTCATAAATGCTTTTTCCACAATTACACTGTGCAGCACGGCGATCAGTGCCGGCGCAACGATCAAAAGGCAGAAGGTGGCAGGGTGGATAAAGCAAACTACAATTACAGCTACACTGATCAGGAACATCAGTGCAGTGCTGGGCAGACGGCCCAGGAAAAACCGAAGGGAATTAAAGTGCAGATTGATAAAGGTGTTGTGATACCGGGATTGCAGCGGAATGAGCCAGCACAAATAGGCTACGGTGAGAAGCTGCATGATGCGATATACGATGGAAAGGGCGGCGAAGACCTGATTGTTTTGAGCCTGGGCCAGCAAAATACTGTCACCGAAGACTGCAAAAACAGCAATCAGGATCCAAAACAGCGTCAAGGGAATGCCTTGCTTCAGTTCCTTCCAAAATGTGCGGAAGAAACGGCGGAAGCTTCCTTTGTCGTCCATCATGGTGTAGCGGCTGATGGCATCGAACAGAGCGCAGGATGCGGGAATAATGGTGATAACAGGAATACAGCAAATGTACCAGAAAAAGGATAGCGCGATCAGCTCCGGGATCTTGCCCATCCACCGCCAAAAGGGTTTATCCATATCAAAAAATCCGCCAAACATAGAAGAAATCCTCTCTTTTTAAGATAATACTGCGATTATAACACACTTATGGTGGAATGTCAGTAAAAGTTTTGTAAATTGCGAAAAATTTATCCAATAAAATCAGTAACGGAAACAAATCATCATAAAAAGATTACAAAAATGTAATTTTTCTCTTGATTTTTTATCCAGTTAGTGGTATAATGCTTGCGATTTGCGGTTTTATAACTGCTTACGAAAGGAGTGTGCGCGGTATGTTTCGGAAGATCTGCGTGCTTTTGCTATGCGCGGTACTGCTTGTTGCCGCGCTGCCGGTTCATACCTTTGCTGCGACGGATGAGGAAGTGCAGCGGATTTGTGACCAGATCCGGGATGTGTATTGGAAGACCTATTCTGCTGTAGGCGAATTAAAGGGTTATTGCGGTGCTATGGCCGGCTGGGAGCTCTATTATTTGGGTATTACGGATTACGCCATTACGCAAAATGGCAATCAAATGTATAACGTTCTTAGCAAGAGCACCCATATCAACGAAGGCTTTACGCCGCAGCTTTATCCTGCAACCTCTTATACTATCGAAGAGGCACTCAATGCCATTACCAGCGGCGGTGCAATGGATGCCTACAACATCATGGTAGGATTTCATTCTACGGATACAGAAGCAGGAAAGCTATACGGCCATGTTACGGTCATTCATGCAGTGCTCGACGGCATTGTGTACTTCACAGAAGGCTTCGCCACCCCGTTTAATTCCTCTCCCAGCCAGCCTATGATCTGTTCCATCCAGGAGTTTGCGGAGTACTACGATAGCTGGACCCGGTTTGAGGGAATGATCCATTTTGGCTCCGACAAATATGTGGACGGCTGTACCATGTACAACTGTAACCAGTATGTTGCCGCTAACGAGGAGCTGACGCTTTTGAGTGTTCCGGCACCGGAGGAAGCTGAGCAGCTTCGTACCGTGGCACAGGGAGAACGGCTTCACGCTGTTGGCCTTTGCATGAACGAGCAGGGCGAAATGTTTTATCAAATTCAGGATGGCTCGCAGCTTTGCTATGTCTATGAAGAACAGGTCGAGCCTGTGGTGTTCGTATACAGCGACCTCATTCTCAGTGAATTGACATTACCTACGCAGCTTCGGAAAGGAGAGAATTTCCGACTTTCCGGTGTGGTGCGCAGTGAGTATAATATGATCTACAACCTGGTCGTTCAGGTAGAAGATGAGCATGGCGTTCCTGCGATGACGTTTGAGTTGGTAAAGACCGGCAGCATGGTGGACTTAAGTGCCAAAAATGTAAACAATAAGATCAATATCAGCTTCCTGCCTGAGGGCCGCTATACATACAATGTGTATTGCGATATGGTCAATCATTATAACTATCAGGGCAATGTGATCGGTGAAATCCAGCGTGTGCTTGCGGCCAGCAGTGAATTTACTGTCGGTGATGTAGAGCCTGCTGTCGCACCTCGTACGGTGCAGGAATCGGAGCAGACGGAAAAAGAGGGCTGGCAGTATGAAGATGGCTGCTGGTACTATTATGAAAACAATGCGCCCCGCACAGGCTGGTTCTGCGATAATGGCGTAGACTACTACCTGCAGGAGGATGGCTCGGCAGCTACCGGTTGGAAGCAGATCAACGGTAAAAACCGTTACTTTACCGAAACCGGCGCAATGCGCACCGGCTGGGTAGAGTGTCAAAGAGGCCGCTTCTATATGCTCAGCAACGGTGTTGCGGCACTGGGCTGGAAAGAGATCGACGGCGTGCTGTATTATTTTAATCCTTTTGGCCGGATGCTGACTGATACGGTGATGCCCTTAGACGGCAAGCCCTATCAGATCGATAGCAACGGCGTGGCGTTTCCCTTGCAATAAGTGAATTCCTGAAATTGAGCCGGACTGCGTTTTGCAGTCCGGCTCAATTTTCAATAGATTCATATTTCGTGATCTGTATGATTGCGCGGAAGCCTCACTGGTACTTTGTTTGTGCTACGATAGGGACAGAAAATTTTGTTACAAATAGTTGTAAAAAATCCAAAAGTGTGATATACTGATTTAGCCAAACAAATTTAATAAATAGAATTAGTGGTATCTTTTTCTTTATGGGAATAATATACCCTTTTTCTGCCATAATTTTTTTAGAATTTGGTAAAAACGCAAATTCCATTAAATGGTTATGGCAGAGATGCTCTAATTCTATTTAAATTTGTTTGGCGACAATCGGGGTTTGCGTTTTCGGTGCGATGACTTCGGTTGTCGCACTTTTTTATTTTGCGAAGATTTAAAAGTGACAAAAATAAGGAGGTAAATATAACTTAATTCGCAAAACATAAGGAGGATTTTAATTATGTCTATTGACGATTTAACCAGTATGGACTTGGCACCTTTATTGTTAATTTTTGGTATTGCAGCTGTGATTTTTTTAATTTACTATTATTATTCTTATAATAGTGCAAAATCTGAGTATGAAAACATCGAAGAAAAAACAGAATATGGTTTAAAAGTTATTTCAAAAGAATTGGGAGATATGATAAACATAGGTGGTACTGTCGGCGCACCAATAAAAGGTTATAGATGCACGCTTGTTTTTCAAAAAGAAGACGGTTCTCGACTGGTTTTAAAAACATCTAAAGCTGAAATTTATGAAAAAATCATTGTAGGTGATATTGGCAATGTAAAATTTAAAAACAATATATTAACAGACTTTATACATACAGCAAATTGAATGGAGGACGTAGAATATGAAAGAATTACTTTCTAATCCCATTGCGTTTTTTATGTTAATAGTGTTAATAGTCACTATATGCGTTGTATCTATACCGTTTATCAATCGCTCTATAAAAGAATCAAATGCAAAGAGTATTGTTGATGGTCATATTTGTTGTATGTGCGGAGAGGAAGCCATAAATTCTGTGGGTACAAGTAAATTTTATTGTGCCGAATGCTTTGATAAAGAATATGGGGATCTACCCGTATATCGGGGTCCATCGTATTAATTTTTTTGGAGGGGTAAGGGAGAACCCTCATACTTTTGGCTTTTTTACTTCTTTAAAAAAGTTTATAACGGCATTTTTACTTGTATGATTTTTAGTTGTGTGGTATGATGTTTTTCATACCACAGTTTTTTGCGTGATTATTGGACACAAGCGTAAAATGATGCCAGCAAGCCGAAAGGAGGAAAACCGTTGAAGGAACAATACAGAATTTTGGTGGCTGATGACGATTTCTCCATTGTGAATATTGTTACCGCTACGCTAAAGCAGAACGGTTATGTGGTGAGCGCTGTCCATGACGGTGAAGCGGCCTGCTGCCTGGTGGAGACATTTCATCCACACCTGATCATTATGGATGTGATGATGCCCCATTGCAATGGGATTGTCGCGACTTTGAATATCCGGAAATCGCATAATATCCCCATCCTGATGCTCTCTGCAAAAGCGGAAGGATCCGACCGTGTGCTTGGCTTGGAGGCGGGAGCGGATGACTATCTGATCAAGCCTTTTTATCAGCAGGAGCTGCTTGCCAGGGTAAAAGCTTTGCTCCGCCGGTATGACGCGCTGGGCTCCATCCGGGAAGTGAAGTCGGAGAGCCAGATAACCGTAGGAGATATGATTTTAGATACTGCCAAAAAGCAGATGCTTGTCCGCGAAGAGCCTGTACGGCTGACAGCAACGGAATATAAAATCATGCTCTATTTGATGTCTAATCCGGGCCGGGTTTTTTCCGGGGAGGAGATATACCGGCAGGTGTGGAAAAGTGATGCCTTTGCGGTAGAAAATACAGTGATGGTCCACATTAGCAGAATTCGGGAGAAGATCGAGCTTAATCCGAAAAAGCCGGAATATTTAAAAGTCGTGTGGGGGATTGGGTATGTCTTTGATGCGCCGTAACATAATTGCGTGGGTATTGATCCTGCCTGCTATCCTGTTGTGGATCACCGGATTGGGTATGGTAAATACGCATCCCGGCAATATAACGGTGGAAACAACAGCAACCGCAGACCAGGGATTGGGTACAGAAGCCCCCTTTTCTCCGACAGAGATCTATACAACGACAGAAGAATTGGCCACGGAACCCGAGACTTTTGAAAATGAAGAGCAAAGCCAGCAGGATAGGCCAAGCTTTTATGTGACATTAGGATATGTGCTTTGCTTTACCGCGGTGGGCATCCTGCTTTGCCTGACCTTTTTGCTATGGCAAAAGGCTCCTGTAGCGGGACCCGACGGAATTATGTATATAGCGGCTGTAACCGTATTCCTGAAAACAATGTTTCCGTATATCGATGTTGGTAGCTGGATCGAGCTGGCGCTCGTATGGCTTGTGATGGCTTCCGTCCGGGAGCTGTGGGGGTGGATCCGCTGTAAGTGCAGCCTGTCCTGGTGCGCTGTGTACCGTTTGGCAAGGCGTGTTTCCAAACCACAGCATATTTTAACGGTTTATATGCTTGCCTGTTTTTTGCCCTGTGCCATGCTTGTTATCCCAGGCATATTTGGCTATGAATATTTGGTCGGGGAGATGCTTCTGTTGGTAATGGCCAGTGTATTGCCCATATGCTGTGTGTTGCAATTTGGCCGTGACCTGGCGCATTTTTATCAGCAGCTTGCCTGCTTTGAAAACGATACACCGGTTCAGATCCGTCAGGGTTTCTTTGAAAAGGCGGAAACATTGCTCGAGCAGCTTCGTATCCGGCATAAGCAGGCAGTGCAAACCGCTGTGACGAGTGAACGATTTAAGGTGGAGTTGATTTCTAATGTGTCCCACGATCTGCGTACGCCGTTAACTTCTATTTTAGGGTACAGTGAGCTTCTGGAGGATCAGCCGCTTACCCATGACGGTCGTCAGCAGTTGGCCCGCCTTCATCAAAAGGCAGGTTATATGCATGATCTGGTGGAGGCACTGTTTGAATTAACCAAGGTTTCCAGTGGGGCGATGCAAAGCAAGCAGGAGAAGATCAATCTGATCCGACTGCTGGAACAGACGTTAGGAATGTACGATGAGCAGATTACCGGGAAGGGACTGTCAGTGCGACGGCATTACCAAGAGCAATCTATCCCGGTGATCACGGACGGGGCCAGGATGCATCAGGTTTTTGCCAACCTTTTGGAAAATGCCATCAAGTACGCGCTGACCGGCACACGAATTCATTTTCATGTCACCGTGAGGACCGGCTGGGTAGTGACACGAATCAGCAACACGGCGTCCTATGAAATGGATTTCGAGCCGGAGCAAATCATGGAGCGTTTTGCCCGGGGAGATAAAGCCCGGTCTACGCAAGGCAGTGGCCTGGGACTGGCCATTGCACAAACCTATACACAGTCTGTAGGCGGAACATTCCGTGTGAACGTGGATGGCGACCAATTCAGTGCGATAGTGGAATTGCCGACAGAAAATATTGAAAGAGATTTGTAAGGATATCATAGCCTTTTCTGAAAGAATTCCCCTGTACCATATCAGGTACAGGGGGGATTTATATGTCAAAAAGGAATACGGGTTTAGATCTGATACGTTGTATCGCGCTGCTGTTGGTGCTGACATTTCATTTTTTTCTGAATAATGGGTATTATTACGAAAAACAAGAGGGCGTCGCAGTGTTTCTTGCAGGGAGTGTGCGATGGCTTAGCACCTCATGTATTGGACTGTTTTTAATGCTGTCGGGATATTTAAAATCGGAAAAATCAGGGTATAAAAGCATATGGAAGGGGTTGCTGCCGCTTCTGCTTGGATATCTTTTGGCGGCGGTTATTACCATTCCGGTCCGTCATCTATGTTTTCATCAGGAATATACAGTTACGCAATGGATATGGAAGCTGTTTGATTTTAGTGCCTTATATTACGGCTGGTATGTGGAAATGTTCGTAGGCCTGACACTGTTGATGCCGTTTATCAACATACTGCTGCGGCAGCTCAATGAACGGGCGATCCTGTTGCTGGCGGCGGTGCTGCTTTTGCTTACGGCTGCACCCGGGGCAACGCCCTTGCGGCTTCTTCCGGATCATTGGCGGGGAATATATCCTGTAACCTATTATGTACTGGGCGCTGTGATCCGACGCAAACAGCCGCGGATCAGCACCTGGTTTGGCATAGGCGGCGCGATACTGACGGCGCTTCTTATGGGAGGAGCTACCGTTTTGTCAACACAGGAAAACCTTTCAGAGGCTTTGACCTGGGAGTTTGCTGATTTGTGGACGGTAATGATTTCGGTTTGCCTGTTTATGTCCCTATACAGGCTGGAGCTTCCTTCTAAAATCGGTAATATTTTGGCCTTTGGAGCATCCGGCTGCTATGGTGGATATCTGCTGTCACACCTGATGGACGGCTGGTGTTATAAGCTGGTTCCCCAATGGCATACACCGGCCCGGTATCCGCTGACATTTCTGCTGATCACCGTTCCGTCTTTTGTGATTTGTGTGCTTGCAGGCTGGCTGCTGCAGAGACTGACCGGAAGGATAGCCTTCCAAGACAAAAAGCTATTGCTTACAAAATAGCCGTTATACATTGCTACAGCAATTGGGAGTGTTGCCATCGGCAACACTCCCGAAATGTTATTCTACATGGGTATGATTGTTGATGTGGTCCTCGCAGTAGCAGAAGTATCCGTTGCAGCGGGAGCAGTAACGAAACTCAAGCTGGGGATCGGTTACATCCGTCCGTCCGCAGACGGTGCACCGGTGGGTGTAGGGGGCTTTGACAGAGGCGTGCTCCGCTTCATAAGAGCCGGCAAAGGGAATGGTGCCGGTTTTCTTGCCCTTTTTCTTTCGGAAAAGCTTGCTTGCGTTGACTTGCCAGGACAAAGGAATTAAATTCAGAACATCCTTTCCGAAGAAGAGGAAGTAGTTGGCAAAGGTCACCACAGGGAACAGATTGTAGGGGAAGGGAGAGGTTATCACCGTGATCAGGTTTAGTACCAGGTATACAAGTCCCAGGACCCAGGCCTTGATCGGTATGATAAAGAACATCACAAACTGCGCGTTGGGGAATAAGGTTGCGTAGCTGATCATCAGGCTCAAATTCAGATAAGTGGCATCGGCAAAGCTGCCAAAGATCATGCAATAGATATCCATCAGCAAAACGCCGACGAGATAATAAAGATTAAACCGGAAGGTGCCCCATATATGTTCGATAGCACGCCCCAGTGAGAAATAACACAGCAGTCCGATGACTACAAACAAAATGTTGCCGTAGCCTAAAACACTGGTAAAGATAAACGTGATCAATCGCCAGACCTGGCCTTGCAGGATCAGATCCCGGTCAAAGCAGAGCATATAGTATAGATCATAATTTCTGGAGATCATGGTGAACAAATACACAAGGGCATTGCCAATGGTAATGTACAGCATAAGATTGGGGATACCCTTGGTGCGGTTTTGAAAGCAGAACCGTTCAAAGCGGTTGCGCAGATTTTTCAATGTGATCACATCCTTTTTGTACTTTCCTAATCATACCACCTGCCTGGAAAAAAGTCCATAGTGGAATTGTGAATTATTTTGCCGAAAATACTTGACTTTTCCGAAAAAACAGATAGAATATATACGAACTGCATACAAGCCTTATCAAGAGTGGTGGAGGGAACGGCCCGATGAAACCCGGCAACCTGTTAATTCAAGGTGCCAAATCCGGCGGCAAACGAAAGATGAGGATTCGATACTGTACACATCGGGTCCTTGATGTGTGCAGATTTTTTATATGAAGGGATAGAAAAAATAATGGAAAAAAGACTATTTACCTCTGAATGTGTCACTTGCGGTCATCCGGACAAAGTGGCAGACTGCATCTCCGATGCGATTTTGGATGCGTGCCTTGCTCAGGATCCCGGTTCCCGGGTGGCCTGCGAGACCATGGTCACCACAGATTTTTGCCTGATCTGCGGTGAGATCACCACCAAGGCTGTGGTGGACTATAAGGAAGTTGCCCGTCAGGTGATCGAGAAAATTGGCTACACCCATCCCGGTGACGGCTTTGATGCTGCTTCCGTGGAGATCCTGTGCAAGATCCACACCCAGTCAGCAGATATTGCCATGGGCACCAATGACGAAGTGGGCGGTGCCGGTGACCAGGGAATGATGTTTGGCGGTGCCTGTACCCATACCCCGGAGCTGATGCCCCTGCCTGCGGCACTGTCCCGTGCCCTTTCCAACCGACTGACTGAATGTATTCACAGCAACGATTTGCTGCGTCCTGACGGCAAGACTCAGGTATCTGTGGAATTTGACGAGCAGGGCAATGTGATCGGCATTGATACTGTGGTGGTTTCCGTCATGCACAGTGCGGACTTTGAAATGGGTGAGCTGCGCCGGTATATTCGGGAAGGCGTGATTGCGCCTGTATTGGAAAAATACGGCTTCAACATCAACGATGTTCAAAATATTCACATCAATCCCACAGGCAACTTTGTGATCGGCGGTCCCAACGGTGACACAGGTTTGACCGGACGGAAGATCATTGTGGATACCTACGGCGGCTACTTCTCCCACGGCGGCGGTGCGTTCTCCGGTAAGGACCCCACCAAGGTGGACAGAAGCGGCGCTTATATGGCCCGGTACATGGCGAAAAACCTGGTGGCTGCAGGCCTTGCCAGGCAGGTGCAGGTCCAGCTTGCCTACGCCATCGGCGTTGCAGAGCCGGTGTCTGTCCGGGTGGACAGCTACGGCACCGGTGTGATCTCCGACGAGGATATGACCGCCCTTTTGCGCAAGTACTGCGATCTGACCCCCGGCGGTATCATCAAGAAGTTGCAGCTTCGCAGACCCATCTACGGCAAGACTGCCATGGAAGGTCACTTCGGTGTTGCGGAATTGCCCTGGGAGCAGCTTGACCTGGCTGAAACCCTGAAAAAGCACTGCTGAGATTTCGAATTCATAAACGCAGATGACACCCCCCTTTTGGAGTGTACGGAATAAAAAAATCGACACGAAAGTGTCGATTTTTTTATATTACAATGCAAGTTATGGTTTCCGGGTAATTGATGATTTGCTTTTTCAGGGTCACACAGTTTTTGAAGGCCGTTTCCTTAAGCGATATTGCGCAGAAACAGTTGCCTGCAAAAAGTTGTTTTTTGAGAACGTGCGCTCCTGACGTTTTAATAAACTTGCAGTTTGCGGCAGGCCGTTGCTTGTGCTGCCCGGCTCAAGAAAAATTCAGGTGATGTAGCCCCATGGGTCGAAAAATGCGTTGTCATTATCACTGCCGCTTGCGAAAACAATATCAACACCGGTGTCCACTACGCTGGTAGCTGCTTCATAGGGTATTTTTGCCATGGTTGTCCTCCTGTGGAATATACGAATGTTATGGCCTGACGATCTGGTTATGATAACCATCAGGTCCGTAAGACGGGGGGGCTGTGGTTGGAGGAGCAGGCTCTGTGTTCGGTGCCGTTGCCGGCTCTGTGGTGGTTTGCTGAGGCACTGTCGTCACAGCCTGTTCGGGTTCTGTGGTGGCCTGCTGAGGCGCTGTCGTCACAGCCTGTTCGGGTTCTGTGGTGGCCTGCTGAGGCGCTGTCGTCACAGCCTGTTCAGGCTCTGTGGCGGCTTGCTGCGGTGCGGTGGTTAAGGCTGGTTCGCCTTCCGTAGCAGGCTGCTGCGGCGCTTCAGTGGGCTGTGTTGGGCCAGGCTCCGTGGTTTGTTCCTGAGACTGACTTGGTTGGGTTGGCACAGTGGTTTCCGGCTGAGCCTGCTCCGGTAGAGTGACAAAGTCGGAAAAGTCCACTTCAGCCTCGCCGTCAAAGTAACTCTCGTCAAACTCCGTAGGCGTGGTAACCGTGGAGGGCTGCTCTGGCTGATGGGAGTCTTCAGGCACGGTAGTCTGCTCGTGCAACGGTTCTGTGGTCTCGGGTGCAAAGGCCTGCTCCTGAGGAGTAGGGGACTGCTTGCAGGCACTCAGCGCACCTGCAAGAGCCAATATTGTGATCATGATCCAAATTTTCTTCATAATCCGCTCCTTACAGTCCATTGACCATATTGTAGACCTCGGTGAAGCAGGTCTTTACGCCGCCGAAGGTTCTGGACTGACCGGTGTAATTGTTGTAATGCACACGTTCGAGGCCGTTGGCGTCGAAGTAGCGCATATAGGAACGGGCAATGAATTCGGTGTTCTGAGCGTTGTTCAATGCTGCGCCGGTCAGATTGTTGTACGTGATCACCGCAGTGTACAGGCGGTAGCTGTTACCTGCATAGTGGTCGTCCACCGGCACATCCGGTACACGGCAGGGGATGTTGTTGACGAAGCTGTGGGTGACGGTGGTGTTTTCGCCGTTGACAGTAGTGTGCTTGTATTTAAGCATATAGCTGTCGCTGTCCGCAGCGGCCTCTGCCACGGAGGCAAAGCCCATAACAAAGCCGTATTCTACACCCAGGCTGTTGTTTTGATGGATGACATTCATCGCGCTGTAGACCCGTTCACTCAGGGCGGTCACAAACCGCAGACCAGGGGCAGCCTGGCCATAGTGCTCGTTAGGGTTGATGGTGGCGGTACGAATTTGGTTGCCGATCAAGTCGTACTCGATGTAGAAGTCTGTTTCGTAGATCTTTTGGTCGGCAGCCTCCTTGTCCACCTGACCAACATAGATCCAGTGCGCGTAGATGTCCACGTCACCGCTGTATGTATCGGTCCAGTTGATGGGACGGCTGTCATTATCGTTGTCCGCATCTAAATACCAGCCCTTAAAGATATACTGGTTGTGGGTGAAATACTCAAAGGTAGGAATATCGTAAAAGGCAGTAATGGTATCATCCGTGTTCAGACTGTAGAAACCGCTCTGCTCAGGCTGATGGACACCGTGATAGTAGTAGGTGCGGAAAATATCTGCGTCACCGGTAAATTCCGGGTTGTTGGCGTGGAAGACTACCTGATCGATATCAATCACCGCGCCTACGGTTCCTACCTGAGTATACAAAATTGAATCCTCAACACCGTCGCCGTCGGTATCCTTCATACCGTTTTCCTGGCCGTATACACCTTGCAAGGCAGTAGAGGCAGTATCGTCGACGGGAATACCGGGAATGCTGCCGCCGGTGACCTGAATGTCGGCGTAATAGTTACTGCCCTGATAGTGCTCAGACGGGCTGTCTGCGTTCATCGTGACGGTGGAACCGTCTGCCAAATTGAGCTGAACGACCTCGATGCGGTAGCTGTAAGGATTCTCATCGTCGTACCACTGCCATACGGGGTATGTGCCGGTGCCATTGCCGGTCTCCGGGTCGATGGTCACGGTCACGGTGGTGGTATGATGCCGGGGAATGTGCTCCCAGGTCCAGCCCTGTGTGTGTACGCTGTCGTGCCAGGAGGTGACCTTCACCTCTGCCGAAAGAGGGTAGAGTATCTGCGGTACGCTCTCGTCCATTTGCACATAAAAATCAAGGTGCATCAGCTCCGGGGCATACCGAAGCGTTACCACAACATTGTGGACTGTCGAACCGTCCTCCTGAAGAAGATGCTCCACCGTTTTTTCAACTACATAGTAGTCCTCCATAGTGACATTGACATTGTAGTCGTAGTCCGGTGACAGTCCGGTGTAGTAGCCGGGGATTTCCAGAATGTGGTTGTCAGCCTGAGTGTCTGAATGCCAGTCACTGTAGCTTTTGCTGTAGCCCTCCACATCGGCAAACACCCGGTTTTCCAGATCTCGGTTGCTTCGGTTATCCGAGGTGAGTTGTGTGTATAGGGTTTGGTGGAAATGACCGGACGCACAGGACTCGTCTGTGCCGTGATCAATGATCACCTTTAGGTTGACAATGTCGGCGTAAGGAACCCATTTGGCGTACAGGGTGGTATTTTCTGCCACGGAGGCATCCACGTGATCCTCCGCAGAAACGGTAAATTCCGGATCTAAATACCAGCCATCAAAGAAGTACCCGGGACGCTCTGCCATTATACCGGAAAGATCGGTCTCATAGCTCCAAATGTGGGCAGTGGCATACCCCACGACCGTGCCTGCGTCGTTGTAGACGTTAAATTTGGCATCCATCTTGGCGTCGCTTGCGCCTAATTCAAAGATCACAGCGTACTGCTTGGGCGTTAGGATTGCTTGCAGTGTGCCGGTGGGGGCATCGTTTGCCGGGCTGTAACGGCTCACTTGTCCGTAGGTTACATAGAAGGGGGCTTCAGAAATACCGGTGCGGTCCAATGTTGTGCCGGTGTGATCAACAAGCTGCGAAAGGTCCATCTGATACTCATACAGTACGCCGTCATAGCGTTCTTTCCAGACAGATGTGGATGGGTCTTCTCCAATATAGCCGTAGCCGCTTTCGGAGTTTACCGGGATGGATACGCCGTAAGGCGGCTCGGTATGCTGGGTGATCAGCGCATAGGGGTCTCCGGAGTTGACGGCGGTATAGAAGATCTCAGCAAGTCCGGATTGGGGACGGAAGCCTGTGCCAATGGCTTCGGAAATGATCTCGCAGGGCTGATAGTACATATCCGGATAAAAGGATAGATAGGCGTTGACAAAGGTTAACTTGGGATCAGCCAGGAAAACTGCAGTGTAATCAAATTCGTTGTAGGTTTCCGGTGCAGTGCTCTCGTTTTGATAGGAGGGCACATAATCTGTGATACGCACGTCAATACGATACTGTTTGCCGTCGTCAGGCACGGTAAAGGGCTGGTAGGTGGCAATGCCGGAGGTGTTCTGTCCGTCGTTGGGCCAGGTAATCGTGGCAGTTTGGCTGGCTACATTGTATACCGTACCATCCCGCATTTCCTGCAGGATCACCAATACTTGACCGGGCCGGTCCGCAGCATTCACTTCAATAATATTTCCGTTGTGTTCGTAGGTACCGGATACGGTCACAGTGCCATAAATGTGTCGTGGATCCTTCCATTTGGCAATCAGCGTCAGATCGGAGGTCAACGGGCCGCCGGATACCACTTGTTCGTCGGTTGTATTGCCGTGTTCATCCACAACATACCAGCCGGCGAATACGTAGCCGCCATCCCGGACGGGAACGTAGTTTTCAAGCTGGGGGATGACGATCTGATCTTCGACCACAGTGTTTTCCTGCGTGCCGTTGAGAATACCGCCGTTGGGAATAAAGGTCACGTCGTATACAGGGATATGGATGATACCCTTCACCTGGCCCTGCTGGGCAGCGTTTTCATACCAGGCACCGGTCAGGCTGCTGCTGTCGGTGTCGTCTGGGTCCTGACCACCGGTGACCACAATGTCGGAGGTGTAACGACTTCCAACGGAATTGTAGTTGATGTGGGCGTTGTCTATATCCTCCGCGTCTACCAGTGTTCCGTCGGGCAGCTCATAGGACACGATCTCGATCCGGTAGTAGTAGGGCTGGTCTCCATCTCCTGTCCATACGGGATAGCTGCCGGTGCCCTGGCCGTTTTCATCCAGCTCGACGCGTGTGTAAGTCCTTCTTTGCTGGGTGACTGTGTACCAGTCTACTGTCGGATCGTGATCCTCCAGTCCAAAGTCCTCATCATAGGGGGTATTGAACCACTGCGTTACACGGACATTGACTGCCACAGGCTTTAGCTCCTGGGGAAGGGTTCTGGCCTCCTCATCCAGCTCAACGGTGTATGTAAAGTCAAAAGTGTGGGGATCGAAAATCAGATTTGCCGTGATATAAATATCGCCGTTTTCTGCAGTTTCCTGCAAAAGATCCACCAGTGCATAACCGGATTTGGTGGTGGTGAAGGTGTATTCCCGATTTTTGGGCACATTGGAAACCGTTGCGGTCAATGCTTCATAGGCTGTCAGATCGCTGACATCCCCCTGGAGGATTGCACTGGCATCGTAATCCGTCCTTTCAAACTCGGAAATGCCGTCCCAGATGATGCTGTCACGGTAGATCTCTGTGTAAAGGCCGGTGCTTCCGGTGGGGCGTTGGTCCACGGTGAAGCTGATATTGTGTTTGTTGTCGGCGTTATTGTGACCCTCGCCGTTGGTGGCCACGTGCTGAAGGTTGATGTTGACATAAAGGTCTACGGCTTCCTCCCACAGCGCTGTTAGCTTGTAAGGCTGTCCGATGGCCTCCGTCAGCAGAGTGTTGGGCTCGTATGTATTGCCATTTTCATCCTGCCATCCCGCAAAGCTGAAGCCGTCCCGGACAGGAATCTGCTTTAAAACTTCGACTCGGCTGCCGGAATAGTAGGCCGCATAGTTCGTGACCAAGCCATCATCAAAGGCACCGCCGTTGGTATCGTAGGTGACAGAGTAGTGGTGGACATCCTTGGTGGCATTGGCATTTTCGATGATCATAGGATAATTGCTGATCTGATGGATGTGATCCTCGCTGATATGCCACAGATAGTAGGTGCCGTTTTCAATTGTTGTGGTGTACACACCGGCGGTTTTGGTCTTTTCCAGTACATACTGCCTGGATTCAGACTGCAAAACCAGGCTGAACTGTTCTTCGTGGATCTCGTCAGCCGGGGTCAGCACACCGTCTAAGTATACATTTACCGTTGCCAGATATACTGGCAGCGTGGTAGAATCTACATAGGCGTAGACATAGGTTGTTTCTCCGTTGTTATCCAGGTACTGCGCCCGCACCTCGATCTCATATTTGGTGTTGGGTGTCAGATCGGTAAATAAAACGGAGCCGTCAGGCTGCTTTTTGCCCTTCACGCCTTGAATAAAATACTCACAGTCCGGATCTATGCTCTCCGGGGACAGGGTGATAGTAGTCGTTGTAGGGATAGGGATAGGTTTTTTAAATACATGGATGGTTGGATTGGCTGTGCCGGAGGAGTACTCGTGGAATTTACATATATTTTTTTCCACCGTGATTCGGATCTGCACAGAACCCTTTTTCAGACCGGTGACCATATAGGAGGGCTCACTGCCGGTGAGGGAAATGTACTCCGTACCGTTGGCGGAGGTGATTTTAGCGTTGGTCACGGAGCTTTCTATGCAGTGGATATGCACGATGGAGCTGCGGCCCAGCAGATCACGCACATCCAGGGTTTCACCCTCAAACAGGCCAAATACAGCGTTTTCCAGGTCGGACTGCAGATTGGGCATTACAAAGCCGTGGTTGGTGTAGGTCACATTCCACCACCAGCCGCTTTGCGTCACGGTTCCGGTGTGGCTGTCTGAGCACAGCAGGGTTCCGTCAGGTGTGTAGACCTCTACCTTGACAGTGCCCTTCAGGGAAGTGGCTTTATTCAAATTAGCGCCATAGATGGCAGCCCAGGCAAAGCCGGTGCCGGAAAAATTGTTTTGGTGGACACGGTGTTCCTCCATAGAACCCAGAGAAGCACTGCCAGACGGATAGATCTCGTGCTCGCCATCGGTATTGTTGACGCCGTACATATTGTGGGTATTGTACACATACAGGGAGGTACCCAAGGTGTTGGTCCACTTGTACGTCAGCTCCTGCACATTGCCATCGTAGCCAGTGACCTCTGCCCACAAAAGCTCACTGGAACGCAGATCTGTCTGGGCTCCACGCATAAAGCTGATAATGTTTACTGACGGTGCGGCGGCATGGGTCTGTACCGGAATCATGGAAAGCACAGTCGCAAAAATCAGTATTATGGATAACAATTTTTTTGTTGAGCATTTCATTGAGAAATTGACACCTCTTTCTGCACGAATGATCCTGAATGTTTAATGATCTCGTACAAATTTAGTTTTTATATAAGTACAAATTATACTACTATATTATTGTGTACGCAATACATTTCGAAAAAATTCAGCGATTATAGGAAAAAATTCTTGCCCATAGGGGCGGTTTTTGGTATACTGATAGAAAAATGGATAAGAGGGGATTTTATGAGCAGAGCGGACGAGTTGTACAGGGCCACCTGTATGGATATATTGGAAAACGGATTTTATGATACACAGTTGGATGTAAGGCCTAAATGGGCAGATGGTACACCGGCCCATACGGTCAAGAAATTCGGCGTTGTGAACCGCTATGATCTGCAGCAGGAATTTCCTTTGATGACCCTTCGCCGAACCTACTGGAAGTCTGCTCTGGATGAGCTTTTGTGGATCTGGCAGAAAAAGTCCAACCGTATTGAAGACCTGGGCAGCCATGTATGGGACGAATGGGCAGGCCAAGACGGCACCATCGGAAAAGCCTATGGCTATCAGCTTGGTATCAAGCATCACTATAAAGAGGGAGAGTTCGATCAGGTAGACCGAGTGATCTATGATCTGAAGCATAATCCTGCCTCCCGTCGAATTCTGACCAATATTTACAACTTCCAGGATCTGCACGAGATGAACTTATATCCCTGTGCTTATTCCATGACCTTTAATGTGACAGGGGATACCCTGAACGCTATCTTAAATCAGCGCAGTCAGGATATGCTGACGGCTAACAACTGGAATGTATGCCAGTATGCGATGCTGACCATGATGATGGCCCAGGTGGCAGGCCTGAAGCCGGGTGAATTGGTCCACGTGATCGCCGATTGTCATATTTACGACCGCCATATTCCGGCAGTCAAGGCAATGCTGGAGCGTGAAGGCTACCCAGCGCCGAAGGTCACACTGGACCCCGGCATTACGGATTTTTATCAGTTTACCAAGGACAGCTTCAAAGTGGAGGATTATCAGTACCATCCCTTTGATTTTGAAATACCCATGGCGATTTGAGGTGGCATATGGAGCTGATCGTAGCGGTATATGAGGATTGGGGCATCGGCAAGGATGGCACTCAGCCGATAGCCCTGAGCGCGGACCGTCGGTTTTTCCGGGAGACCACCCGGGGTGCAATGGTGATCGTAGGACGGAAAACAGCCGCAGACTTCCCGGGAGGCAGACCGCTGCCGGGACGGGAGAATGTGCTGTTGAGCAGGTCTGTAGACAAAGCTGAGGGTTTTACAGTCTGTAAAAGCCCGGAGGATGCTGTGAGCTATGCCCAAAATGCACAGCGCGCAATGGTGATCGGCGGCGGCAGCATCTATCGGCAAATGCTTCCCTATTGCGATGTGGCCTATGTGACAAAGGTCCATTGCCAGGTGACGTCGGATACCTGGTTTCCCAATTTGGATCAGGACCCTCAGTGGAACATGGAAGAGGTACTCCAAAGGGGCGAAGAAGACGGCATTGCCTATGAAATGTGCCTGTACAAGCGTATAAAATAAAGGACGGCTCGCATGAGCCGTCCTGTTCATTTTTTGAAGCCAAAAAGCTTTGATAAAGCAAAACCCAGCAGTGCGCCGGTCATGTTTAAGAGGATATCGTCCACGTCAAAGCTGCCGGTGAGGGTCAGAAGCTGCAAGGTTTCCACAAGGAGCAAACACCCAAAGCCTACTGCGAAAAAAGGAAAAAAACGTGCTGTTTTGTGAAAAATCCTGGGAAGAAAGAAACCTATGGGAATAAACAGCAGGATATTACCGACTAAATTGATGATGCAGTGACGGTAATACACAGAGTTAGGGTAATGCAAAATGATGTTTACATAATTCCGGATGGTATATAGCGGAGTAAAATTGGAGCCGCTTTGCAATAGCTGTTGATAACCAAGCTCCGGATCCCATCTGCTGCTGCGATAGAATAACAGACAGAGCAGCACCAACGCGTAAATCAGGAACAAAAAACGCCAAAATGGAGCGGTATTTGGCTTTTTTCTTGCCATGGGATTACCTCCTGGGCCGTTTTTTGCCAAGCTTCTTTGCCGGTGCTTTTCGAACCGCCGGTGGGGGCGGTGTGTGCTTTTGGACCCTGGGGGGAACAGCTCGGATCAGACATTTCGGTCCGGAGCCGATCAGATCCTCACGGTGGGCTTTGAGCAGCGCCTCCCGGACCAAATAGTAGTTTTTGGGATTGCGGTATTGAATCAGCGCTCTTTGCATCGCTTTTTCGTGGGGGTCTGTGGGTACATAGACCTGCTGCATTGTACGCGGATCCAAGCCGGTATAGTACATCACGGTGGACAGGGTAGAAGGGGTGGGATAAAAATCCTGCACCTGCTCCGGGTTATAGCCCATATCCCGGATATATTCTGCCAGCTCTACGGCCTCCTTCATAGTAGAGCCGGGATGGCTGGACATCAGGTAAGGTACAAGGAACTGCTTGAAACCGTATTGCCTGTTCAGTGCATAGTATTTGTCCACAAATTGATTGTATACGGCGTTTTTCGGTTTTCCCATACGGCTGAGCACAGCGTCGGAAACGTGCTCCGGCGCGACTTTGAGCTGGCCGGAGATGTGGTGCTGCACCAATTCCTTGAAGAAGGTGTCTTTTTTATCCGCCAACAGATAGTCAAAACGGATGCCGCTGCGGACAAAGACTTTTTTTACGCCGGGGATCTTTCGCAGCTTTCTCAAAAGCGCGATATAATCGCTGTGATCTGCCCGGAGGTTTTTGCAGGGGGTTGGGTAGAGGCACTGACGTCCGCCACAGGCACCTTTGGTTAGTTGCTTTTCACAGGCCGGGTGGCGGAAATTGGCGGTAGGTCCGCCCACATCGTGAATGTAGCCTTTAAAATCCTTATCCTGAACCATTTGCTCAGCTTCCCGGAGAATACTGTCGTGGGAGCGGGTCTGAATGATCCGGCCCTGATGGAAGGTCAGCGCGCAGAAGGAACAGGCGCCAAAGCAGCCACGGTTGCTCACCAGACTGAATTTGACTTCTTCAATAGCCGGCACGCCACCGGCCTTTGCATAGCTGGGATGCCAGGTGCGGCAATAGGGCAGGCTGTAGATGTTGTCCATTTCTGCCTGGGTCAGAGGTTTTTGGGGCGGATTTTGTACCACGAACTGATTTCCGCAGGGTTCGATCAGCCGCTTTGCGGTAAAAGGATCGCAGTTGCTGTACTGAATTCTGAAGCTTTCCGCATAAAATTTTTTGTTGGCCTTTAGCTGGTCATAAGAGGGCAGGGTGATGGAAGGAATACTGTCGTCCGGCGCTGTGGTTTTAAAGACGGTGCCGTCAATGTAGGTGATATCCTTTACATCCATATCGGAATTCAGGGCATCAGCCAGCTCCACGATCGAGCGTTCACCCATTCCGTACATCAAAATATCTGCCTGGGAATCCAGTAAAATTGACCGCTTCATGCTCTCAGACCAGTAATCGTAGTGAGAAAGCCGGCGCAGGCTGGCTTCAATTCCACCGATCAAAATAGGCACATCCTTGTAGGTTCTGCGAATCAGATTGCAGTAGACCACCGTGGCATAGTCCGGCCGTTTGCCCATAACGCCGCCGGGGGTGAAGGCATCTGTTTTGCGCCGATGCTTACTGACAGAGTAGTGGTTGACCATAGAATCCATATTGCCGCCGCTAACTAAAAAGCCAAGACGGGGACGTCCGTATGTATCAATGGATTTCGGATTTTTCCAGTCAGGCTGGGAGATGATACCAACGCTGTATCCGGCTTGTTCCAGTACACGGCTGATAATGGCGTGACCAAAGGAAGGGTGATCCACATACGCATCACCGATCACATATACAAAGTCACACTGTGTCCAGCCCCGGTCCAGCATATCCTGTTTGCAAATGGGCAAAAAGTCCATAATAAAGCTCCTTGAGGGTTTTTTACCAGTATAACATCTTTATATTCAAAAGGGAAGACACACGCGTATAAAAAATATGTGGAAATGTGCCCACAGATGTGATATGATGTATTTGTGAAGGAATTATGAATATAAGGAGGTAATCCCATGTCCATTTTTGACAAGCTGAAAAACAGTGCTGACAGCATAGCGCAACCCACGTCGCAGGCTGCAGCCCAACCCGTTCACTCCGGGAGGGAGACCTTTACCTTTGCGGCACTTCCGGAAAGTCTTGCCCAGATGCAGGCACTTCCGGAGGCAACCCTGACCAGTCCCTTCCAAACTGCGGCGCTTACGGTGTGCGCACTGTGCGTCTACGCCGCTGACAGAACCATTGGAACGGAAATGCTGAATTGGCTTCGTGGTCCCCGTCCGCTGGGTGCCTATGACATTTCGTTCCTGAACGACCGTTTCCGGGAGGGGCATCACGTACCGTTCTCCTATTTTGCCGGTGCAGTTCCTGAAAATGACTATACCCCCAGCCAGCCCTTCACCCTGACCATTGAGGCCGGCCCCTATGCCGATGCCAACCCCGGTTATAAAAAGCTGCATATTCGCAGCGGCGGTGCAGACAATGCCCGTGAGATCGTTCTGCGGCAGAAAGGTGACGGACAGTGGTTTTTGTGGGATCAGTTCCTGCTGGTAGGCATCCGTCAGCCAAAATCGGCAGATCCATGGGCATGAAAAAATTACGCGTGATGGTTATGGCATTGAGCTTGTGTACCATGCTCTTTGGCTGTTCCGCCAAAGGCCCTTGGCAAAGCCTTACCTACCATGTCACATCCTCGGTGATGACGGAAGGCTGCCACTTTTATCTTTCCCGTGACGATGGGATGCTGTCCGGTTACTGTTACGACGGAGAGGTGGAATACCGGCAGGATGAAGCAAAGCAAATCCCTGCGGAAACTGTGGAAGCAATCGTTGCCATGGAACTGGAAAATGCATCCACGGCCCGGGGAAAGCTTTTCGGTGTATTGGACGGCACTGAGGTCACTGTAACCCTGGGATATCCGGATGGCAGCGAACGAAAGATTTCTCTTTCTGCTGAGCAGCAAGCGCAGATATTCCGGCTGCTTCAAAAGGAGCTGGTGGGCAAATGAGACGCACCCGCAAAAGCGGAAGCTTCTTCCTGTGCCTCCTGGTCAATCTGCTGCTGAATTTGGAATGGAGTATACCGGCCTGGATATTGCTGGCACTGCACCTTTGGCTGGAGATCAGCATCTGGTGGTTTGTAGGCGGCCTGGCATTTTGGATTATTCGTATTATGCTTGGTATGTGGTTTATGGGCTGGGCTGCATCCTGCGGCTCACAAAAAGATCCACCAAAAGAAAACAAAAACCCCTATTCAAAAAAATCTATTACATAAAGGAGTAAAGCATTATGGGACTTATTAAAGCAGGTGTTGGCGCACTGAGCGGCGTTTTGGCTGATCAGTGGAAGGAATTTTTCTACTGCGAAGCATTGGATATGGATACCCTTGTGGTCAAGGGTCAAAAGAGAGTGGGCGGTCGCAGCTCTAACACCAAGGGCAGCGACAACATTATCAGTAACGGTTCCGGCATTGCGGTTGCCGACGGTCAGTGTATGATCATCGTGGAGCAGGGCAAGGTGGTGGAGGTCTGCGCTGAGCCCGGCGAATATACATACGACACCTCCACTGAGCCTTCCATCTTTGCCGGCAGCTTTGGCGAGAGCCTGAAGAACACCTTCAAGGCCATCGGCAAGCGCTTTACCTACGGCGGCGACACCGGCAAGGATCAGAGAGTTTACTACTTCAACACCAAGGAGATCATGGGCAACAAGTTCGGCACCCCCAGCCCTATCATCTTTGAGGTGATGAACAAGCGCATCGGCTTCAGCCGTACCGTCAATGTGCGCTGCAACGGTGTGTATTCTTACATCATTAGCAATCCGTTGCTGTTCTACACCAAGGTTTGCGGCAATGTGGAGCAGGCATTTACCAGAGATCAGATCGATGAGCAGATGAAGACCGAGTTCGTCTCCGCTCTGCAGCCTGCATTTGGCGCACTGGCTGAGCTGGAGCTGCGTCCTGCGCAGATACCTGCCAAGGCAAATGAGCTGAAGAAGGCCATGAACGAAGCGCTGCAGGCAGAGTGGGTGGAGTCCCGCGGTATCTCTGTTGAGAAGATCGCCCTGAACCCCATCACCCTGAACCCCGAGGATATGAAGAAGATTCAGGAGATGGAAGACTCCATGTCCTATGGCTCCAATGCTGCTATGATGGCCGGCCGTATGACCACCGCCACTGCCAACGCTATGGAGACCGCAGCCGGCAACACTGCCGGTGCTATGACCGGCTTTATGGGTATGGGCATGGCCGGAAACGCTATGGGCGGCGGCTTCAACGCAGCCCAGAGCTTCTTCCAGATGGGTCAGCAGCAACAACAGCAGCAGATGGCACAGCAGCAGGCAGCTCCTGCCGCCGATGGCTGGAAGTGTGCTTGCGGTGCGACTGCAACCGGTAAATTCTGTCCCGAGTGCGGTGCTAAGAAGCCGGAACCCCAAGCAGCAAACGGCTGGAAGTGCTCCTGCGGTGCTACCGCAACCGGCAAGTTCTGCCCGGAGTGCGGCAGCCCCAAGCCTGCCGATGACGGAAGCTGGACCTGTTCCTGCGGCGCCAAGAATACCGGTAAGTTCTGTGCAGAGTGCGGTGGCAAGAAGCCTGCAGGCATCCCTCAGTACAAGTGTGACAAGTGCGGTTGGCAGCCTGCTGACCCCACTAAGGCCCCCCGGTTCTGCCCGGAGTGCGGCGATCCCTTTGACAATGGCGACATTATCTAAGGAGGAGATAGAAAATGGGCCTGTTTGATGTATTTAAAAAGAAAGACTGCGAAATTTGCGGTAAAGAAGTGGGAATGTTCGGCTATAAAAAGCTGGAAGACGGAGAGATCTGTAACGCTTGTGTAAGAAGGTTGTCCCCCTGGTTCGATGACCGCAGACATGCTACGGTGGATCAGATCAAGGAACAGCTAGCATACCGGGAAGAGAATGAAAGAAAGCTGGCAAGCTTCCGTGTCAGTCAGGTGATCGGTGATAACTATAAGATGTATGTGGAGGAAGTCAACGGCGTACCTGCCCGCTTCTTTGTTACGGATGCGGACAACTACATGGAGGCAAATCCCGATATTATCGAGTTTAAGGATCTGATGTCCTGCGTTGTGGATATTCAGACGGATGAGACGGAGCTGAAGCAGGAAGACAGCAACGGCAACAGTGTCAGCTACAATCCTCCCAGATACGAAACTGAGTATGACTTCTATGTCAACATGAACATTGCTAACAATCCTTACTTTGATGACATCAGCTTCCGGATCAACTCTCAAACGGTAACTCTTGAGACCAGAGGTGCCACCTCCGGCAGCTTCCTGGGCCTGAGCTTCACCAGTGAGCCTGCCGATATGAGCAAGCCCTATGAGCGTGAGAATCATCAGAAGTACACAGCAATGTGCCAGCAGATCGAACAGATCGTACAGCGAAGCAGAATGGCTCCCCAGACAGCCGCTCCTGCCGCTGCACCGGCACAACCGGCACCTGTGCAGGCACCTGCCGGCCCCAAGTTCTGCCCCAACTGCGGCGCGCCTGCTGATGGCGGCAAGTTCTGCCAGTTCTGCGGTGCAAAGTTTTAAAGATTAAGAAATCCGCCGTTTCGGCGGCGGATTTCCAATAAAGGAGTGAATGAAATGGCGGTTTTACAACAATTCAAGTGCCCGTGCTGCGACGGTGCGATCGAATTTGACAGCAATCTGCAAAAAATGAAATGCCCATACTGCAGCTCGGAATTTGATATGCAGACGCTGCAGGCATATGATGCCGAGCTGAACGCCCAGCCGCAGGAGGATATGAGCTGGGATACTGCTGCTGGTCAGCAGTGGCAGCCCGGAGAGACAGAGGGTCTGCGGATCTACACCTGTAATTCCTGTGGCGGTGAGATCGTGGCGGATGACACCACCGGTGCATCCGAGTGTCCCTTCTGCGGCAACCCTGTGGTGATGACCGGCCAATTTGCCGGTAGCCTGAAGCCGGATTTGGTAATCCCCTTCAAGGTGGATAAAAAGGCTGCAATAGCCAAGCTGCAGGAGCACTATAAGGGCAAGGTGCTCCTTCCTAAGGTTTTTAAGGATCAAAACCACATCAAGGAAGTCAAGGGCCTGTATGTGCCTGTGTGGCTGTTTGATACCGATGCCAATGCCCATGTGCGCTATAAGGCTACCCGGACCCGTTCCTGGAGCGACAGCAATTATTACTACACTGAAACCAGCTATTTTAATGTCACAAGAGCCGGCGGCATTGGCTTTGCCAATGTGCCTGTGGATGGCTCAACCAAGATGGACGATACCATGATGGAATCCATTGAGCCCTTCCGCATTGAAGAGGCGGTAGATTTCCAAACCGCTTACTTAGCAGGCTTTTTGGCAGATAAGTATGATGTAAACTCTGAAGAGAGTGTTGCAAGAGCCAATCAGCGGATCAAAAAGAGTACGGAAGAAGCCTTTGCATCTACGGTTAAGGGCTACACCTCGGTTATGCCTGTCAGCTCCAATATTCAGCTCCTGAACGGGCAGGCTCGGTATGCGCTGTACCCTGTGTGGATTTTGAACACTATGTGGAACGGACAGAAGTTTACCTTTGGCATTAACGGCCAGACCGGAAAAATCGCCGGTGACCTGCCTATGGATAAGGGTGCCTTCTGGAAATGGCTGCTGGGCGTTGCTGCCGCGACGGCTGCGGCAGTGTTTGCTGTGAGCTACCTGCTTTGGTTGCTGTAAGGAGGTGCGTACCATGAAAAAAAGATTTTTCTCTCTGATTTTAGTGTTGGGGCTGTGCCTGACGGTGGCAGTGTCTATGAATGTTGTAAAGGTCAGTGCTTCCAATTCTGTCGAGACCGGTGATCAGCTCATGGTGCTGGATGAGGCCGGCCTGCTTACCGAAAGCGAAGTAAACGATCTGAATACCAAATTGCTGAATATTGGCAGTACCTATCATGCACAAATTGCCGTTATCACTCTTTCTTCTATGGAAGGATATGATATCGACGATGTGGTAAATGTGCTTTACGACGAAATGAATTTGGGCTACGGTGACACCCGTGCCGGTGTTCTGCTTCTGATCTCTATGGATCCCCGGGAGTACCGTATTCTGACCAACGGCATGGCAGACGAAGCCATCGGTGACAGCGGCATCGATACGATCAGTGATTACATCGTTTCCGATCTGTCCGACGGCAATTATGCCGCGGCATTCAACGGCTTTGCTGACCAGTGCGAATATTACCTGAACGGCCACCTGAACGGCTTCCCCTTCGAGGCTGGTACCAATTTGCTGATTGCGTTGGTAATTGGCATTGTGGTCGGCGTGGTGGTTGCCCTGATCTTGAAGGGCCAGCTTAAGTCTGTGCGGCAGAAAAACGACGCAAATGTCTATGTAAAGCCGGGCAGTATGAACCTGACGGTCAGCAATGACTTCTTCCTGTACCGTACTGTGGACCGTCGCAAGAAGGAAAATAACTCCGGATCCTCCGGGTCATCCGGCTCTTCCCGCAGTGTAGGTGGCGGCTCTTTCTGATAAGCATATTGAGTAATAAAACAGAGCCCCTGTGCGCCATCGTGCACAGGGGCAAGCTCCACCATAAAACGATAGGAGGACAGTTGTGGGAAACAGACCGGATAAAAAACAGACGAAAAGCCTTCTGAAGCGTACAAAGGAACTGGACAACTGGATAAAAACGGCTATCGATGCGCAGAAAGAGGAAGTCGCACAGCTTCGGCGTGGGGCTGACCTGTTTGTGAACGAAAAATACAAAGCAGAGCTGGATGCTATGGATGTGGATATGCTTGCACAGGGCAAGCAAGGCATCCGTGTTTCGAACCTGAAAAGTGCCGGTATCCGGAGTATGTATCAGCTTTCCCAAATGTCCCGAACACAAATTGAGGCTGTGGAAGGAATCGGTGCGCAGGGAGCTGAGAAAATCTTTGAGTTGACCAAGGAGATTGCCCGCAACACCCGGGAGAAGATGTCTGTCCGTATTGATACAGACAATCCGTCCAAAGCGGATGATACACTGGTGTCGGCATTGTATCTTTTGATCCTTCACGAAGACCAGCGAGGCTTTTTGCGGACACTTTATGAGCAGCACCACAAGACACTCACCAAGGAGCTGGCGAAAGCACAGACAGCCTGCAGCGGCTTTAGCTGGTTCTTTGCCTCAAAGCAGGAACGGGAGCAAAGTCTTGCTGCGGTGGATGCGTTAAGACTTCGGCTTGATGGGCAATTCGGTGACAGTCGCTATGTGGAAGCCTATGAACAGGTAAGCCGTGCGGATATAACACAGTGTTATGCCCATTTTCGGGAAAACGCGGCAAAATACTATGCGGCATTGGAAACCTACTGCAAGCATCTTACTGTTGCGGAGACCAAACAGGCCGGACTTCCGGAGGAGCTGGTGCAGAGCATCGAAGCGGTTGAACTGGATCTTGCAGGCCTGAAGGCTACGCTGCGAAGCTATCAGACCTTTGGCGTCAAATACGCGGTACATCAAAAACGCACTTTGCTGGGGGATGAGATGGGTCTGGGCAAGACTATCCAGGCCATTGCAACCATAATTGCCCTGAAAGCAGCCGGAAAGCATCATTTTATGGTGGTTTGTCCTGCGTCGGTGCTGATCAACTGGTGCCGGGAAATTCAAAAGTTTTCGGATTTGGAGGTTACCAAGATCCACGGCGCTGACGAGGATGCCCTGCTGCATTGGAGAGAAAACGGGGATGTGGCCGTTACCACTTACGAATCCATCAGCCGTTTTTCGTTGCCGGAGAAATTCACCTTTGATTATTTGGTGGTAGATGAGGCCCATTATGTGAAAAACCCGGAAGCACAGCGCACAGTTGCCATGAAGAAACTGCTGCAAAAAGCAGAAGGTGTGCTGTATATGTCCGGTACGCCCCTGGTGAACCGGGTGGATGAAATGTGCTTTTTGGTGCAGTGCCTGCAGCCGCAAATTGCGGCACGGTTGGAGCAGGTCAAGAATATCTCCACAGCAGAGCAGTTCCGCAGTGAGCTTTCACCGGTCTATCTGCGCCGGGTTCGTGAGGACGTTTTGAAGGAACTTCCTGATCTGATCGAAAAAGAACAGTGGTGCCAGTTGGGTACTGCGGAAAAGCAGATTTACCGGGAGGCGGTACAATCCGGCAACCTGATGGCGATCCGTCAGGTATCCTGGCAGGTAGACGATTTGAAAGACTCTTCCAAGGCCATGCGCCTGGTGGAGATTTGTCAGACAGCTAAGGAGCAGGGGAGGAAGATCATCGTGTTTTCCTTTTTCCGAAACACGCTGGAAAAAGTTCGTACACTTTTGGGTCAGTGCTGCTCTGAAACGATCTGCGGTGATATCAGCCCTGCACGGCGGCAGGAAATTGTGGATCAGTTTAATCAGGCAGAGCCGGGAGCGGTACTGGTCAGCCAGGTGCAGGCCGGCGGTACGGGACTGAATATTCAGGCGGCAAGTGTGGTTGTGTTCTGTGAGCCGCAACTGACACCGGCTATTGAAAATCAAGCTGTTGCCCGTGCTTACAGAATGGGACAGACCCGGGATGTGATGGTCCACCGTCTGCTGGCAGACGAAACCGTTGACGAACGGATGCTGGAAATCTTATCCGGTAAGCAGAAGGAATTTGACAGCTTTGCGGATGACTCTATGATCGGGGATATCCAAATGAAGGCGGAAGAAAACAGCGCCTGGATCAAAAAACTGGTTGCGGAAGAGCAGCAGCGTATTTCATAAAATGTCCCCCTCTTTTGTCGGTTTGACAAAAGAGGGGGACATACGAAAATACGACTAAAAGTAGTATAACATGAGGTATGAAAGACGAAAAGTAGTGTAACTACTTCAAATCTTCGCTATACATAAATTGTGTGTTGACGTGGATTTGAAATACTCATGCCCATAATTAGCTTCACGGATATGAGCATAGACGCTTCAAGAGAATTATACTGCTTTTCCGCAAAAAATCAAGGTGAAGCCTTGTATATCATCAACACGCAGTGTTGCATCTCATCAAGCCGCAGTTAATACAGCCTTCGGCTGATGATATACGCCTACGGCGATGATATACACGCTGACGCGTGATGATATACCAAGCCTGCGGCTTGGATAAAAAAGAAGCAACTTTTGGTAGACAAAAGTTACTTCTTTTTTGCGAAAGAGTAACCAAACGGAGCAGAATTGAGGTAAAAGTAAGTAAAAGTAGTGTGATTATCCGTTGTTTGCAAGCTGATTTTTGCACCAAGCAAATAATGTTTCAGACATTATGATAAAATCAACCTTGCCACCACTTTTGAGATATACAAAAGTATCTACAATCACCTTTTCGTTTGCTGATGCCAAACGTTGCAGTTCTTTCTGTTGTTTGATATAGTTTCCGGTTTGTTTAAAGACGATCGCCTGTATAACAAAAGAAGCGGATTTATACAATCCACGCAAAAAATCTTCGCTTTTTTCATGGAGCATATTGTGCACACAGCCGTGATAGATGTTGCACACACCGATTGTGATTGCTCGGTTTATAGCGCTCTCATCAACCAACGATAATACTTCATCGAGGCTTCCTTGGATCGGAGTAGTGTCATAGCAAAATTGAAACAGATCAGAGGATTCCCAATTCAAAAGCTCATTCTTGCCTGAGAGAAAACCACAAACCAATTCTCTGTGAGTGAGTGTATCTAACATTGCATTATATGTTTCGATGTCCGCAACGGACAATTCATCCAGAATTACAACAATATCAATATCGCTCGTTTCTGTTGCTTCTCCTCGGCCATAACTGCCTTGCAAACCGAAAAACCAAACGCGATGATCAAAGACTTCCTTCAACTTGACTCGAAAAGAATCTATCCAATTTGTTATATTTATCACTTGCCATTCTCCTTTGCAGTCTTGCAAGATGCAATCAGCATTACACGCAAGGAAGTACACTTTGCAGAAAGCGATTTATATGATTGTTCGTCAATGTAGTTGGTCCTGTGCAACAACTCAAGCCAATAACCTGTTTCACTTGCTTCTTTCAAGGCAATTTCCAGTTTAGAAATAAAATCCTTCTTGCCTTGTGCATACTGTGCCTCGTGGATGTTGGCACCGATGCT
>JAFSET010000046.1 GCA_017435615.1 Oscillospiraceae bacterium
ATACCGGTCCGGTGTGCCGTCTGTGCCGCCGTGAAGGACAGAAGCTCCTTTTGAAGGGCGATCGTTGCTACTCCAAGGCCTGCGCTCTTGAGCGCCGTGCTTACGCCCCCGGCCAGCATGGTCAGGGCCGTGAGGCTGCCATCCGGGCACTGCAGACCGCTGGTCTGGAGGTTGTTATGATCAAGGACGTGACTCCCATTCCTCACAATGGCTGCCGTCCCCCCAAGAGACGTCGTGTCTAATTCGCAATAGGAGGAATTTGAATTATGGCTAAGAATATGCAGCCTGTGCTGAAGCGTTGCAGAACGCTGGGCGTTTCTCCTGCCGCAATGGGTTATAACAAGTCTTCCAACAAGAACCCCGGCGGCCAGAGAAGAGCTAAGAAGTCTGAGTATGCTACTCAGCTCACCGAAAAGCAGAAGGTTAAGTTTGTATACGGCATTCAGGAGAAGCAGTTCCGTAACTACTACGACAAGGCAGCCCGTGCAGAAGGCAACACCGGTGAGGTGCTGCTGACCTACGTGGAGCGCCGTCTGGACAACGTAGTTTACCGTCTGGGCTTCGCCAACTCCCGCCGTCAGGCCCGTCAGCTGGTCAACCACGGTCACTTCACCGTCAACGGCAAGCGGGTTAACATCCCCAGCTACCTGATCAAGGTAGACGATGTGATCGCTGTTTGCGAGAAGAGCGCATCCAACAACTTCTTCAAGGCTTTGAAGGAAGCTGATGCGTTTGTTGCCGCTCCCAAGTGGCTGGACCGCGACAAGAATACCCTGACCGGTAAGGTTGTCGCTATGCCGACTCAGGCGGATATCGACTTCGACATCGCCGTGCACCTGATCGTCGAGTTGTACTCCAAGTAATCGGCCCCCTGTTTTGTTCGCGTTTGTTTTGTGGGCGCAGCATTCTACTGCGTCAATGAAAAGGAGGGTTAAGATTCATGGTTGAAATTGAAAAGCCTCGTATCACCTGTTTTGATGACCTGGAGGACGCTTCATACGGCAAGTATGTGGTAGAGCCTCTTGAGCGTGGTTACGGTATGACTCTGGGCAACTCCCTGCGTCGTATTTTGATGAGCAGCCTGCCCGGCTACGCCGCTACTTCTGTGAAGATCGCCGGCGTACAGCATGAGTTTTCTACCATTGCAGGTGTGACCGAGGATGTAACTGAAATTGTCCTGAATGTGAAGCAGCTTCTGGTGAAGCTGCACACGCAGGAACTGAAGACTGTTTATATCGATGCAGTTGGCCCCTGTGAGGTCACTGCAGGTGACATCAAGGCTGACGGCGAAGTCGAGGTCCTCAACCCCGAGCTGCATATCTGCACCTTGGGCGAGGGTGCCACCTTTAATATGGAGATCACCCTGTCTCAGGGCCGTGGTTTTGTGCTGGCTGAACAGAACAAGACCGCCCAGACTGTGATCGGCGTGATCCCTGTAGACTCCTTCTATTCTCCTGTTAAAAAGGTGAATTACAGTGTAGAGCCTACCCGTGTTGGTGACAAGACCGATTTTGATAAGCTGACCCTTGAGGTCTGGACCAATTCCACCATCTGCGCCAAGGACGCCGTGTCCCTGGGTGCCAAGATCCTGTCTGACCACCTGACAGTGTTTACCAACCTGTCCGACTCCGTCAGCGCAGGCTCCACTGTGGTGGAGAAGTCTTCCGATCGTCCCGATACCAAGCTTGCCATGACCATTGACGAACTGGATCTGTCCGTGCGGAGCTTTAACTGCCTGAAGCGGGCCAATATCAATACCGTGGCTGACCTGATCAGCAAGACCGGTGAGGATATGATGAAGGTCCGTAATATGGGCAAGAAGTCCCTGGACGAAGTCCAGAAGAAGCTGGAAATGATGGGTCTGTCCCTGGCCAGCGAGGATTCTGGCAACAACTAACACCTTTAAAAGGAGGAAATGTTCATGTTCGGCACTCGTAAACTGGGCAAGACCACCGCACAGAGAAAGGCAATGCTCCGTCAGCAGGTCACCGATCTGCTGGAAAAGGGCAAGATCGAGACCACCTTCTACCGTGCAAAGGAAGTTCAGCCCGTTGTTGAGAAGATGATCACCCTGGGCAAGAAGGGTAACCTGGCTGCTTACCGCAGAGCTATGGCATATATCACCAAGGAAGATGTGGTACAGAAGCTGTTTAAGGAGATCGCTCCCAAGTATGCTGACCGTAACGGCGGCTATACCAGAGTGACCCGTACCGGCCCGCGCCGTGGTGACGCCGCTGAGATGGCAGTCATCGAGCTGGTGTGATTTGACCAAATAAGTAAAGAGCGCATCGCCCACCGCGATGCGCTCTTTTTCCAATTGGAACGTCACGAAGGTGCGTCAAGGCTCCCTTTGCAGACAAGGCTGTCAACTTTTTTTGAACTGTTATTAAAACTCGTAGGGACACCCGTCCCCGGGTGTCCGAAACAAAATTGGACCTCGATGGACCAATTTTGTTCCAATACAAAAAATATGAAACATTATGGTGCATCGAGCCCCATAATCTTTGCGGACACCCCGGGAGGGGTGTCCCTACGAAATGCTTTTTGAACAGATCCGTATTTACGCAAGGAGAAGCCGTTTTTTGTTCAAAGTAATCCAAAAAACACAAGTGGATTGTGAGGAATGATGATGAAAATTGCCGTTGTGACCGGGGCAAGCTCCGGTATGGGCCGAGAATTTGTGCTGCAGCTCCCCGGCTTTGTGCAGGTGGATGAAATTTGGGTCATTGCACGCCGGGAGGAAGCCTTGATGGCGCTGAAAAATATTAGCCGCGTGCCGGTGCGTCCGGTGGTGCTGGATCTGTGTGACAGTGCGGCGTTTGCGCAGTATCAGCAGCTTTTGGAGCAGGAAAAACCGGATGTGAAGCTGCTGGTCAATGCCGCAGGCTTCGGAAAATTCGGCTCTTTTGAAAATATCCCTCTGCAGGATGAGCTGAATATGATCGAGCTGAACTGCAAAGCACTGGTGGCTATGACCCGGCTGACCCTGCCGTATATGAAGAAGGGCAGCCATATTTTGCAGCTTGACAGCCTTTCGGCCTTTCAGCCGGTGCCTTATATCACCACCTACGGTGCTACGAAGGCTTTTGTGCTCAGCTACAGCAGAGCCATGAACCGGGAGCTGAAAAAGTCCGGAATTCGGATGATGGCCATGAACCCGGGGTGGGTGAAGACGGAGTTCTTCAACCATGCCTTCCAGACCGGAACCAACGAGGTGCAATACTTCGACCGGCTGTATGAAGCAGCCGATGTGGTTGCCACCGGCCTGAAGGACCTGTACCGAACCAAAAAAGATGTATCCATCCACGGACTGCCGGTGCGTAATCAGGTGCGGCTGGTGAAGCTGCTGCCTCACAGCTTGGTGATGAAAATTTGGCTTACCCAGCAGAAAAAGCCGAAAAACAACACCGGCCTGACTACCGAGTAAGGAGGACACCATGCATAAGAAATCCGAAACCCTGATCCATAAGGTCCTGCATATTTTGGAGCGGACCATTGCTTTTATCACCCTGGCGGTGCTGGTGGGCATGTTAGGCCTGGAGCTTTACCGGATGTTCACCGTGACGGACTATTTTGCCTCCGTCAATACATATCTGCATAATATCCTGACCATTGTGGTGGGACTGGAGTTTGTCCGGATGCTGATCGACTTGACACCGGCCAACACCATTGAGGTGCTGATCGTGGCCATTGCCCGTCAGGTCATCTTAAATCACGATAATCCCATCAGCAATCTGGCCTGCGTTGCCTGTATTGCCGGCCTGTTTGCCACCAGGCATTACTTGATCCCCAAAAACGAGCTGAAGGTGGAGCTGTCCGAGGTAGAAATGACCGAGGAAGAACTCTCTCAGGCGAAATAAGACGTAGTACCTCGTTCTGGCTAAAACTTTACAAACTTGTGCGTGTCCTTGCCTCCCTCTATGGGGCAATGCTGTCAACCTAAGCGGAAAATTTCAGTTTATCGAGCCATTCGAATTTTGCGAAAACCTACCGATGTGTCATTGCGAGCCAGTAGGGGACGGGTTTCCCGTCCCTCGGGAGGCGAAACGCCTCCCCTACATGGCGTGGCAATCCGTCCTCCCCGTGTCATTGCGAGCCAGTGCTCACACTGGCGTGGCAATCTCAAAATGCAAGGGTGTACGTTGGATAACCCAAAGGACCCGTTTCGCCCTGAAAATAATGATTGTTTATTATTTTAGGTCCCTAATATCCTTTGACACCATAAATGAAAAAAGTTTCCCTTTGAGATTGCCACGCCGCCGTTCGGCGTCTCGCAATGACACCGCTTTAGGTTTTTTGGTTTTGCTGCAAATAACGCAAAAATGTTGCGTATTAGTGATTTTCCTGTTTAGCAAAACAGTGGAAGCCCACCAATATGTCATTGCGAGCCAGTGCTCACACTGGCGTGGCAATCCGTTTCTCGGTATTTGAAGAATACCATTGCCCGTCAGGGCAATCTGCTCATTCAATTCTTAGTTTCGAACTGTTGCGGTCGATAGAGGATGTCGAGGCGGGTATGATCCGCCCGGTGATTTTTAAACAAAATCACATCGCCGCAAGGCAATTATATATGATTTCCATCGCCCCCCAATATTTTACAAGCAAAATATTGGGCGGGCGGCGGGAGCAAGCCCCCGCCCTACGGTGGCGTACGGTACAAAGGCCTATATCCGTAAAAAAACATCCACCGGTGCTATGCGCACGCCGGTGGATGAATTTTTTGATACGATAAAATGTGCTCAGCGGTGGTCGCCCAGGAAGAACAGGGCCACAGTGCCGGGGCCGGAGTGGGAGCCGATCACCGCACCCACATAGTAGATGATCACTTCCTTGACGCCGTGATCTTTTTTCAGCTTATCCGCAATATACTGAGCATCGTCGATGCAGTCGCCGTGGCTGATGAACACGGTGTCATTTTCACCGGGCAGACCGGTTTCCACAAACTTCTTGATCAGGGCATCCAGGGAGCCTTTACGGCCCCGGACGGTGCTGACCTTGATCAGGTGGCCTTCGTCGTCCACGTGCATCACAGGCTTGATCTGCAGCATAGTGCCAACCAGTGCGGTGGTGGCACTGACACGGCCGCCCCGCTTGAGGTACATCAGATCGTCCACGGTGAACCAGTGGCATAGATGGAGCTTGTTTTCCTCGCACCAGGTGTACAGCTCCTCCAGAGAAAGGCCCTCGTCCCGTTTTTTGCAGGCATGCCATACCAGCAGACCCTGACCCATGGATGCGCAAAGGGTGTCTACCACCTTCACGGTCCGCTCCGGATAGTCCTCCATCAGCTCCTGTGCTGCGATCACAGCGGACTGATAGGTGGTGCTCAGGCCGGAGGAGAAGACCATCACCAGGGCATCCTGACCGTCCTGCAGCACCGGCTGGATCACCTGCTTCCAGCCCTCAGGATTGACGGCAGAGGTTTGGGCGCTTTCGCCGTCGCGCAGACCGTTGTAAAAATCCTTCAGCCACGGCTCGGAATAGGTGGTGTAGGTCTGGTCCTTAAATTGAACGGAAAGGGGGATAACATCGGTTTGCAGCTCCGCATAAAACTCCTGCCACAGATCGCAGCAGGTGTCGGTAATGATCTTGTAAGACATAGAATTTGCTCCTTGCATGAAATGATGTCCGGAGCCTTTTGGCCCCGGGAAGTCTATCTTAACACAAAAGTCCCCCATAAGGCCAACCCCTTCCGGGAGAAAAGCTGTTTTTGAGTTCAACGAAGCGTAGAATTACCAACTCTACTGGCAGTAGAGTTGGATAATTCTAATATTTTTTAGAAAAACTTTGTTATTTCTTCCACATTTTGGGAAAACTGCTAACAAACAGGCAAGCCCACAAAAACAGGCTCACGCCCTGCCAGTGACAGCAGAACATGGGGGCGGAAACCAGTAAAAGCACATCGTTCAGGGCCTGGCCCACGTCGCTGCCGGCGTTGACAGTGAGGATATTCAGCACGATCAGGCTCAGGGTCAGCCCCAGGGAGATCAGGGAAATGATCCGCACCTGCTTCAAAATCTTTTGATTGCTTTGGTAGCCCTCGATCAGAAGAAGCACCCCGGGGATGAAAAATAACACGGAAAGAACGGTGAGCGCGCCGCTTTGCACCGCCGATTGGGGAGTGATCGTACCCATACCCACGCATAAAATGTACAGACACAGCCAAATACTATATAAAATTTTTGTTTTCATACGCTCACGCTCCTAAAGAAAGCTTGCAAAGGTCTGTCATATGGCACAGCAGTATTATTCTACCCCATTTCCCAAAATTTAGCAAGAAAAACATGATATGGCAGCAACTGGCGGATTTTGTCAAAAAATGCTGGACAGTCCGGGGGAATACTGATATAATGGTGAAAAAGTATGCCTATGGGTGTATGCTTCATGGAAAGGAGCACATAGCTATGAAATGTCCTTTTTGCGGAGATCAGGAATCCAAGGTGGTGGATTCCCGTCATTCTGAGGATGGCCTGAGCATCCGCCGCCGCCGGGAATGTCTGGTCTGTCAGCGCAGATTTACCACCTATGAGATCGTGGAGAGCCTGCCGGTGATCGTGGTCAAGCGTGACGGCTCCCGTCAGACCTTTGACCGGAATAAGATCATCAATTCCATGGTCCGGGCCTTTGATAAGCGGCAGGTGGATATGGCGGATCTGGACCGGATCACCACCGAGATCGAGCAGACCATCCAAAACACCCTGGAGCGTGAGGTCACCAGTGACCGGATCGGCGAAATGGTGATGGAGCGGATCAAGCCCCTGGACGAGGTGGCCTACATTCGCTTTGCATCGGTGTACCGCCGGTTCCAGGATGCCAAAACCTTTGTGTATGAGATCAATAAATATCTTGAGGAACAGTAATTATGGATAATGCGATTACAGATCTGCTGGATGCGATCATTCCGGAGCTGGACGGCTTTTTGTCGGATATGCGGTTTTGGATGGGCCTGGTGATGCTCCTTGGGCCGATCCTGCTGGTGGCCCTGGGCGTTTACTATTTCTTCTATGCGCCCCCGGAGGCCAACCATAAATTAGGCTACCGGACCCACTACGGCATGGGCAGCGTGGCCGCCTGGAAGTTTACACAGGCCTTTGCAGGCCGTGTGTGGGGCTTTTTGGGGCTGGGACTGCTGGTGGTGGCCATTGTTGGCTGCGTGCTGATGGGTTCCTCTGAGCCGGGGCAGGCGGCTATGTCCGGCCTGTTGATCCTGGGCCTGGAGGCGCTCAGCGTATTGGTAGGCTATGGGGTCATCGAGGTCACCGTTGCCAGCCGCTACGATAAAGACGGTAACCTGAAAAAGAAATAATAAAGGGGGTGTTGCAAAAAATGCAACACCCCTAAAACATGTATTTGCTTACATCCTCCTTTTATGTATAGACGTATTTCCCAAAAATGAAAATATATTGATTTTGGGAACTGGTTATGGTATCATATTTTTGCGAGGTGATTTTCTATGAGACTGATCGAAAGAAAACAATACTTAGACAAAATGATAAACGTGATCGGAACTCCCGATATTAAGGTTCTAACGGGCGTGAGACGTTCGGGAAAATCAAAGCTATTGGAAGCCTTTAAAGCCTATGTGCAAAAGAACATTGCTGACGCTCATATTATCCATATCAACTTTAATCTGTCTAAGTATGACGACCTTAAAGAATACAAAGCACTCAATGAATATATCGAGAACAACTATGTAGAAGGCAAGGAGAATTTTGTTTTAATTGACGAAATTCAGATGTGCGAAAACTTTGAACTGTGCATAAATAATCTGCATGCAACAGAGATGTATGACATTTATATTACGGGTTCCAATGCGTTCCTGCTCAGCTCAGACCTGGCAACATTGTTTACCGGAAGAACATTTGAAATCAAGGTGTATCCGTTCTCCTTTGCTGAGTATGTGCATTACTTTGGGTTAACAGACAAGTATACTGCATTTGATAATTATATGCTTGAAGGCGGTATGTCCGGCTCTTATCTGTATAAAGAGCAGGAAGATAAATACGATTATATTGAAAACGTATTTGATACTTTGATTTTAAGAGATATATGTCAAAAGTATCATATCAGAAATCCTGCTTTGATGGATCGAATTTCCCAATTTCTAATGGATAACGTGTCGAACCTAACTTCTGCAAGAAGCATCACGGACACCCTCACCTCGAACAAGGATCAGATCAATCATAAGACAGTAGGTAATTATCTGAATTATCTTTGTAACGCATTTGCCTTCTATAAACTTCGCAGATACGATATTAAAGGTAAAAGGTATCTTGCATCTAACGATAAGTACTATTTGAGTGACCATACCTTCCGTTATGCCAAGCTCGGCACGAAAAACATGGATAACGGCAGAGTGATTGAAAATATCGTTGCAATGGAATTGCTCAGACGTGGCTATGAAGTATATGTAGGCGTTTTGTATCAAAAAGAGATCGATTTTGTGGCGTTAAAGAGAAACGAGAAAATTTATATTCAAGTTTCAGACAATATAACCCATCCCGATACCTTTCGTCGAGAAGTAGAGCCGTTGCTTAAAATTAAAGATGCCTATCCTAAAGTGGTGATTGCACGGACAAGAAATTCTGAGTATCAATATGAGGGCGTTAGAATTTTTGACGTTGCGGATTGGCTTTTGAACAAATAACAACTTCCCAAAAACGAAAAAAATGTGGTTTTGGATAATCCGTGTTAACGGTTTTGTCTGATGAAGCTGTGGAGTTTGGGACCCAATTGAAGTTAAAATTGCCCATTTCGCTTCACAATGATGAAGCGGAATGGGCAATGTTTGTTTTTTGTTTATTGTTCCAGCATCTTGTGGAAAAGGTCCATATATTTTTGCGCGGGGACGTCCCAGCTAAAGTCCTGCTCCATGCCCCGTTTTTGCAGAGCCCGGAAGGCTTTCCGGTCGTTGCGGTACAGGTGCAGGCCCCGTTTCAGGGAGGCCAGGAAATCGTCGGCATTGTAGCTTTGGAAGGTAAAGCCCAGGCCGTTTTCGCCGTTTTCGTCAGCGCCGGGGACGGTATCCTTCAGGCCGCCGGTGGCGTGGACCACAGGCACAGTGCCGTAGCGCATGGCGTTCATCTGACTCAGGCCGCAGGGCTCCGACTTGGAGGGCATCAGGTACAGGTCACCGCCGGCGTAGATCCGGGCGGCAAGACCCAAATTGAAGGTAATTTGGGCAGATACCCGGTCCGGGAATTCCTCGGCAAGCTCCCGGAAATAGTCCTCATAGTGGGCTTCGCCGGTGCCTAAGATCAAAAGCTGGCAGTCCTCCTCCCACAGAAGCCGCCGTGCCATATAGCACAGCAGGTCCAGGCCCTTGTGGCCGGCCAGACGGGTGACCATCACCAGCAGAGGAACATCTGCCTTTTGGGGCAGACCCACCTCCTGCTGCAAAGCGGCCTTACAGGCGGCCTTGCCCTTGACAAAGGCTTTTTTGCTGTAGTGGGCCGGCAGTGCCGGATCGGTCTCCGGGTTGAAGGTGCCGGTATCGATGCCGTTGGTGATGCCGGTGAGCTTCCAGGCGGCGTCGCTGAGCACACGGTCCAGGCCGTGGGCATAGTAGGGATACATCAGCTCTTTGGCGTAGCTTTCGGAAACGGTGGTCACCAGATCGGCGCACTCAATGGCACCCTTCATCAGGTTGACGGAACCGCCCATATCCAGCCTGCCCCGGTATTCCCAGGGCAGAGCCAGCACATTGTCGAAAAAGTCGCCGTGAGCCCAGCCCTGATATTCCACATTGTGAATGGTAAACATACACCGGGTATTGGGCAGCAGTGGTCCGTACTGCGCCTTCAGCGCGGTGGGCACCAGCGCGGTCTGCCAGTCGTTGCACTGGATCACATCGGGAATGAAGTCCAGATTGACCAGGGTGTCCAGGCAGGCTTTGGAGAAGAAGCAGAAGCGTTCGGCATCATCCATATCTCCGTAGATGGCACCGTCCCGGCCGCCGAAATAGTACAGGTTGTCAATGAAATACACCTGCACGCCGTCGGTCCGGTTTGTCAGCTTCATCACACCGGCGTACTGCTGCCGCCAGCCAAGACCCACATAGAACTGAGCGATCTGCTCCACTTCGTATTTGGGATTTTCCTTGATCTTCTTATAATAGGGCAGGATCAGCACCACTTCGTTGCCTTCGATCCGGGACAAGGCGGCAGGCAGTGCCTCCATCACGTCGCCAAGGCCGCCGGACTTGACATAAGGGGCACCCTCGGAGGCCAATATGGCGATTCTCATACGGTTTCACCTCTTCTGATGATGATGGGGGTGGAGGGGGAGCCGATCAGCTTGGCACCGGGGCGTACCGTAACATCCTTGTCCAGGATCACATTTTTCAGCTTGGCACCCTCGCCAATGACGGTGTCGTTCATGATCACGCAGTTTTCCAGCTCCGCACCGGGCCGCAGGGTGACCTGACGGAAGAAAATGCAGTTTTCCGCCTCGCCGCCCAGCATACAGCCGTCCGCAACGATGCAGTTGTCAATGCGGCAGTTGTCACCGTAGTAGGTGGGGACACGGTCCCGGACCTTGGTGTAAACGGGATGATTGCCGGCAAACAGGTCGTGGCGGATGTCCTTATCCAGCAGAGCCAGGGAGTTGGAGAAGTATTCCTCGATGGATTCGTTGAACAGAGCCACGCCGTCAAAGCAGTGCACGTTGACGCTGATGTCCTTCTTCTGCCACAGGCCCAGCACCAGGTCCCGGTCCATATGATACAGATTGTGGGAGATCAGCTCCCGGAGCTGCTTCATCAGGAATTTTTTGGACAGAATGAAAATATCCATACTGGCTAAGTAATCCGCGGGAGCTTGATAGTCCACGGCAATATCCGCGATGCGGTTTTTCTCGTCCAGCTTAATGGCCAGGTCCAATTGCTTGGCGCCGTTGGCAATGCCGGCGCGGCAGACCACAGTGATATCCTTGCCGCTTTCCACGTGGGCGGCCAGGGCCTTGTTCAGGTCCACATTGGACAAAACAGCAGAGTCTACCATCACCACCAGCTCGTCCTCAGGACCGGACTCCAAGAAGGGTGTGGCGGTGTACAGGGATTCCAGCTTGCCCCGGTAGTTGTCGGTGGCAGAGCTGGCGTAGGGGGTCAGAAATTCCAGGCCGCCTTCTTCCAGCTCCAGGCCCCATTCTTCACCGGAGCCGATATGGTTGATCAGGGACTGATAATGATGCCGGGTGATGATACCCACATGGCGCACACCGGCGCAAGCTAAGTTGGACAGGGCAAAGTCCACCTGACGGTAACGGCCGCCAAAGGGCAGGCTTGCCATGGTCCGTTTGTCGGTCAGCGCACCCATGGTGGCATCGTTGGCAAAAATAATTCCCATTACATTCATAGCTGACACCTCCTTACAGCATCTCGCCGGGCAGCAGCACGGAATTTTCTGCTACCACAGCACCCTTGGCTGTAACACTGATCTGCTTTTTCTCGCCGGGGCCAAAGGCACCGCCTACCACCGCGTTGCGGCAGATATGGCTTTCTTCACCCAAAATGGCGTGACGGACAATGGCACCGGGGTCAATGACAGCACCGGGCATAACCACGCTGTCCTCCACCAGGGCGCCTTCACCGATGGTGCAGCCCAGGGAGATCACACTGTGGCGGACGGTGCCGTAGACCTCGCAGCCCTCTGCGATGAAGGAGCCGGCTACCCGGGCATCGGCATCGATGTAGGAGGAGGGGTGGGCGTTGTTCCGGGCGTAGATCTTGCTGCGCTCGTCGCCACGGATATTGAAGGCCGGGTCCTTGCCCAGAAGCTCCATGTTGGCTTCCCACAGGGAGTCGATGGTGCCAACATCCTTCCAGTATCCGTCAAAGCGGTAGGCCATCAGCTTGTGACCCTCGCCCAGCAGCTTGGGGATGATGTTTTTGCCGAAGTCGTTGGAGGAGTCAGGATCCTCCTCGTCCGCGATCAGAGCCTCACGCAGAACGCTCCAGTTGAACACATAGATGCCCATGGAGGCGTTGGTGGACTTGGGCTTCTTGGGCTTTTCCTCGAATTCGTAGATGGAGCCGTCGGGGTTGGTGTTGAGGATACCGAACCGGGAGGCTTCCTTCAGGGGTACATCCCGGACGGCGATGGTGCAGGACGCGCCGTGATGCTCGTGGTATTCCACCATAGCGGCGTAGTCCATCTTGTAAATATGGTCGCCGGAAAGGACCACCACATAGTCCGGGTCAAAACGCTGAATAAAATCGATATTCTGATAGATGGCGTTGGCGGTGCCCTTGTACCAGCCGCTTTTTTTGTCGTGCCGTTCGTAGGGGGGCAGCACCTGTGCGCAGCTATGGGTCTTGTTCAGGCCCCAGGGCTGGCCGTTGCCGATGTACTCGTTGAGCTCCAGAGGCTGATACTGGGTCAAAATACCCACGGTATCAATGCCGGAGTTTACGCAATTGCTCAGAGGAAAGTCGATGATGCGGTATTTGCCGCCGAAGGGGACGGCAGGCTTTGCGGTCTTTTCAGTCAAGACCTTCAGTCGGCTGCCTTGACCGCCTGCCAAAAGCATGGCGATGCAGCGCTTTTTTTGGAAGTACATGGGAAAACATCTCCTTATGTTATATTTGAAAGGATATATAGCTTACTCTTCGTTAAGGGTAAAGACTCCCTAATAGCTATCATACCATAATTTATGGATTTAGGAAAGGGATAATCTGCCTAAAATACTGGAAAAAAATCGTTCATCTTGCACAAACTGACTGGCGGGCCTTGGGAATTCTGTGGGCAGTTCGACGGAATTCGACCGCTTTTCCATATAGATAATTCCCCAGCGTTTGCCGAATTTGATACCGCAGTCCGGCATTTGGGTAACGGTTTTATAGCCCATACGCTGATGAAAGGCAATGGAGCCGGGATTGGCGGAGGTGATCAGGCTGTAGATCACCTGATAGCCCTGCAGAAACAAAAGCTCCTCCAGCACCCTGTACAGGGCCTTGCCGATGCCTTTGCGGTGCGCCTGGGGCGCCACATACACGGAAACCTCCGCGCACCAGCGATAGGCGGCCCGTTCAAAGGGGGCGCTGCCGTAGGCGTAGCCGAGGACTGTGCCGTTTTCCTCCCACACCAGCCAGGGGAACTGGGCGGTGTATGCCTGGAACCTGGCGGTAAAGGCCTCCAGGGTGGGGACTGTGTATTCAAAGCTGTAGGCGGTATTTTCCACATAAGGGCCGTAGATGGCCAGCATAGCCGGCAGATCCTCCAGCCGGGCAGGACGGACGGACATAGGCATTTTCCCCCAATTATAATCTATCTACATTGTACGACACCCAGTCCGGTCCGTCAAGAAAAATACACTCAGGAAACGCTGATATTTTTACGCAGGGTGGCAATGGCACCTTTTTCCAGCCGTGAGACCTGGGCCTGAGAAATTCCCAGTGTGGTGGCTACCTCCATTTGGGTCTTGCTGTCATAAAACCGCAGGCTGAGGATCTGCTTTTCCCGGTCCGAAAGATTGAAAAAGGCGTCACGCAGGGCAATGCGCTCCATCCAGCGGCCTTCTGTGTTTTTGGTGTCCCGGACCTGGTCCATCACGGTCAGGGGATCTCCGCCGTCGGAATACACCGGATCGTACAGACTCACCGGGGCGCATACCGCATCCAACGCTTCGGATACATCCTCCTGGGGAAGCTGCAGCTCCCGGGAGATCTCCTCCAGAGTTGGCTCCCGGCCCAATTGGGCCAGCATGGTCTCCTTGCACTGCAGCACCCGGTAGGCCACATCCCGGATGGACCGGGATACCCGGATGGCAGAATTGTCCCGTAAATACCGCCGCACCTCCCCGGCGATCATGGGCACGCCGTAGGTGGAAAACCGCACCTGCTTGGTGGGATCGAAATTGGCAATGGCCTTGATCAGGCCGATGCAGCCCACCTGAAAAAGATCGTCGGGGTTCTCCCCACGCTTGTCAAAACGCTGGATCACGGAAAGCACCAGCCGCAAATTGCCTTCAATGAGCTGCTGCCGGGCATTTTCGTCCCCCTGGCGGACCTGCAGCAGCAGCCGATCCATATCCTTTTGAGTCAAAACCTTCAGCCGGGCGGTGTTCACACCGCAGATCTCTACTTTCCCCTGCATTTGTATCCTCCCGTAAGTTGATTGCGCATAGCTTGTCCTTCAAAGTATTTCCCACGGCGGCAAATTCATACAGCGTGAGATTTTGTGGAACATTCACAAAAAAATTGGGGAAGGGAAGGGAAAGCGGCTGTCAAAAACGGGCCGGATGCACAGTTTTTCCAACTTTTTACCCAAAAAATGCCGGATAATCAACTGTACAAAAGTGGCGACATAACACGAGTCCGGGAAATAATTTTGCGCCAATTTTTGTCAAAATTTCCCCACAGCAGCCTGTGGAAAACTACCTGTCAAATCAAAAAACGGATTGAATAAACTGAGTTTTTCACATTTTCCACAGGGTTTTCCACAGGGGGTGTTTTGTTGGGAAAAATTGGGATCGGTTGACATAAAAATATCAGATAAAAATTAACCAACGCCGTATTTTTTACCCCATGATCATAATGACAACACCCGGTTTCCGGCTGCAAAAATTCCCTCTTGACAGCGGCTTTTTGCCGGCCGCAGCCGGATTATTTGCGGAAATCTGACGATCCGGGAAAAAAATTAAAAAAAGGTATTGATTTTATCACAAACCTTGGTTATAATGGGTAAACGCATGAGCATAAAAAGATGGATAGGAGGTGTGATCATGCCCAACATTAAGTCCTCTAAGAAGGATGTAATCCGTTCCAAGGTTGCTTACGAGAAGAACAAGGCTAACAAGTCCGAGATGAAGACTGTCATCAAGAAGTTCGAGGCTGCTCTGGTGTCCGGTGACCGCGCTGTTGCCGAGACCGCTTACAAGCAGGCTGTTGTTTCTGTGGACAAGGCTGTGAACAAGGGTATTCTGCATAAGAACACCGCTGCCCGCAAGAAGAGCAGCATGACCCTGCGGCTGAATAAGCTGGCCTGATTTCTCTGAAAATATCTCCTTCCGGCTTTTCCGGAGGGAGTTTTTTCACGTTATGGGGAAAAAAGCCTGTTGACATTACAGAACAAATGTTCTATAATGGTCAAAAAGGAGGCGGTGACCTTGTCTGAGAAAACCTATATTGCCATTGACCTGAAGTCCTTTTATGCCTCCGTGGAATGTATAGACCGGGGGCTGGACCCACTGACCACCAATTTGCTGGTGGCGGATGCCAGCCGCACGGAGAAGACCATCTGCCTTGCGGTGTCGCCGTCCCTGAAGGCTTACGGTATTTCCGGCAGAGCCCGGCTGTTTGAGGCGGTGGAGCAGGTTCGCCAGGCCAACGCCATGCGCCGGGAAAAGGCTCCCGGCCGGGCGTTTACAGGCGCATCGAGTGATGCGGTGGCACTGCAAAATGATCCGGCACTGGCCATTGACTATATCACCGCGCCGCCTCAAATGGCCCGGTATATGCAGGTCAGCTCCCAAATTTATGAGATTTATCTTCAGTTTGTATCCCCGGAGGACATTCATGTGTACTCCATCGATGAGGTGTTCATCGATGCCACGCCTTATTTGCGTGCCAGTGGCTTGGATGGCTACGGCTTTGCCAGAAAGATCGTTCAGGCTGTGCTGGAGGCGACCGGCATCACGGCCACTGCCGGAATTGGCACCAATCTGTATTTGTGTAAGGTGGCTATGGATATCGTGGCCAAGCATATCCCGGCGGACGAATATGGGGTCCGTGTGGCCCAACTGAATGAGCTGTCCTACCGCCGATTGCTGTGGGATCACCGGCCGCTGACGGATTTTTGGCGTGTGGGCCGGGGCTATGCCCGGAAGTTAGAGCGCAACGGACTGTTTACCATGGGGGATGTGGCCCGGTGCTCCCTGGGCGGTCCCAACGACTTTCATAACGAGGACCTTTTGTATAAGCTGTTCGGCGTCAATGCCCAGCTTTTAATTGACCACGCCTGGGGCTGGGAGCCGTGTACCATCCGGCAGATCAAAAGCTACCGGCCCAGTACAAGCTCTTTGTCCTCCGGACAGGTGCTCCACTGCCCCTATACTTGGGAAAAGACCCGGATCATTGTCCGGGAAATGACGGAGCTGCTGGTGCTGGATCTGGTGGAAAAGGGCCTGGTGACAGACCAAATGGTGCTGACAGTAGGCTACGATATTGAAAATCTGACCGATCCGGAAATCGCTAAAAGCTACCGCGGAGAGATCGTTACGGACCATTACGGCAGAAAAATCCCAAAACACGGTCACGGGACGGCCAATTTCCAAACCGCGTCCTCCTCCACACGGATCTTAGTGGAAGGGATGCTGGAGCTGTACGACCGGATCACCAACCCCAAGCTGCTGGTCCGCCGGATCACCGTGGCGGCCTGCCGGCTGCAGCCGGAGGGGGCGCAAAACCAGTGCTTTGAGCAGCTTGACCTGTTTGTCGATCCGCAGAAACCGGATCAGGAAAAGCTGGAAAAGGAAAAACGGCAGCAAAATGCTGTGATCAGCATCAAGAAAAAGTATGGAAAGAACGCCATTTTAAAGGGCACCAACTTCCGGGAGGGGGCTACCACCCGGCAGCGGAACGGTCAGGTCGGTGGCCATAAGGCGTAAAAGGTGAGGACCTATGACCCTGAAACCCACCCATAAATACGACGATATTATCAAGCTGGAGCACCACGTCTCGCCCAAACGGGCCGGTATGACCATGGAGGACCGTGCGGCGCAGTTTGCCCCTTTTTCCGCGCTGACAGGCTACGATGATGTGATCCGGGAGACAGGACGGCTGACAGACGGGGCGGTGGAGCTGACCGCAAGCAGCATCCAGTGGCTGAACAGCAAGCTTGTGTACCTTTCCGACCATGCAAAGCAAACGCCCCGGATCACGGTGACCTGGTTCAAGCCGGACGGGCGAAAATCCGGCGGCAGCTATGTGACCCAAACGGGCCTGTTTAAACGGGTAGACGAATGCCAGCAGATTCTGATCTTGACCGACGGCCAGCAGATCCCCCTGGAGGCAATTTACGGGATCGATTGGGACGAAGAATAAAATGAAAAATTGCGTTATTTAGTAAAAACGGATGAATAATGGGGAAAATATGCAAAAACAGACGTGTGAAAATTCGGAAAACGGGAAAAACCGCCTGTTTTTGCCCTTGACAAGACCGTACCGCTGTGCTATGATAAACAGGCGTTCAGCACCGCTGACACCAAACCAATATCGCGGAGTAGAGCAGTTGGCAGCTCGTCGGGCTCATAACCCGGAGGTCGTAGGTTCGAGTCCTGCCTCCGCAACCAAAAAGAAACCTCATCCGAAAGGATGGGGTTTCTTTTTGGTTATGATAGCATGCTTCGCAGCTATCACCTCCGGGTTATGAGACCGACGAGCGTAGCTCGTTGGGCCTCCTGAGCCTTGCGCTGCCGGTGGCAGATGCAGCAAGGCTCAGGAGTGTGCAGCGGTCGGTGTGCAACGCAGCCGCGCCGTCGGCAAGGCGCACACCGGGTACCGCAAACCGGGCCAAGTCACCGATCAACCCAAATCCCACCCAGTCAGGCATCTATCGAGTCCATGGATGGCCGGCGGCATCCGGTACAGATGCTGGCTTGCGTGAATCTGTTTGTACTGAAATTTCCTTGCAAAACCGTTTGACCCATATTCTGACCCACAATAGGATAGCACCCAGTGGACAAGGCAGCATTTTTAGAACACAATGTCCACCAAATAGGAAAAACCGAGAAATTTTCAAAACTTTTGAAAAGAATTTTTCTGCAACCGACCGGTTTTCCACTCAATGTTCAAAACCTCTCCCAATGCCAATCGGCACCGGGAGAGGTTTTACTTGTTCAGTTCATTTTGTTAGGTGCCGCCAGGTGTCTGTGATTGTTGTTCTGCGGTAGAGGCTATTCGCTATCTTTCTTGAGCAGCTCCTCCAGCGCGACACCGAGAATGCTTGCAATTGCTTTTAATTCGATATCTGTCGCACTCCGGGTTTGACCTTCCAGTTTGGACAAACTGGAGGGGTTGATGTCAACGCCCATCAGCTGCATCTTGCTTACAAGGGTCGCCTGCTTCATGCCGAGCAGCTTGCGGATGCGCTCGATATTGGCACCACAAATATTTTTATCACCGTATTTTGCTTTTCTCGGTTTCACTGGGACACCCCCTTGTCTTTCTAATTTAGAATTATAATATCCAATCCACTTGATTTAATTCCAAAATAGAATTATAATAAGAATGTGCCAGTTTTATTGCTTTTTCGTTACACTATGTTATAATTTTAATATAAATTTTTTAACTGGACATCCACCTGTCCACTCCAGGCAATATAATCATGTTATCATTGGACGGAGGTGCGAATATGGAAAACACAAGACGAGACCGGGTGCTGGAGATCTTCTTCCGGGGATTGCGTGGCGAGGATCTGTGCGTACAAAAGCTGGCGGATGAATATGAGGTTTCTACGAAAAGTATCACCCGCAGTTTGAACGATCTCAAGGCATTTCTTGCGGACCATCGGGAGCTTGTTGGACATACAGAACTGCAATATTCTCACCGGGATAAGTGTTATCGGCTGTACATGGACGAATTCCTGTCCAGCAAGGAACTGTTTGCCATGGTGGAGGTGCTGATCGGTGCCCGGGCGTTCTCCAAGGATGAGCTTTTGCAACTCACCTCCAAGCTGAAACGGTTTACCACACCGGAGGATCGGAACAAGCTGGCAGACCTAATCCGCAAGGAACTTTACCAGTATCCGGAGGTCAAGCACGATTGCGACAGTGTGATGGATACTTTGTGGCAGCTAATGCTGTGTATTTCTGAAAAGCGGGAGATCACCGTGGAGTATTACCGGGCAGACCGGGCACTGCGAGAGCACAGGCTTCGTCCGGCATCGCTGATGTTCACGGACTTCTACTTCTACCTGATTGCGTTCAATACGGAAGGTGACGAGGACAAGCCGCTGTACTTCCGTGTAGATCGGATTCGACACATCACGGAACACCGCAAGAAATTTACCACGGCGGACGCACCGGCTTTTGATGAGGGCCTACTGCGGCAGCGCAGTTTGTTCATGTGGCCGGGCAAGCTGCGAACGATCCGGTTTGAATTCACCGGTATTTCCGTTCAGGCAGTGATGGACAAGCTGCCGACTGCAAGGGTCATCGAACGAACCGGCAGAAAGTATCTGATCGAAGCAGAGGTCTACGGCGACGGCATCAAAATGTGGCTCCTCAGCCAAGGTCCTTGGGTTAAGGTGATCTCCCCGGAGGACTTCCGCGATGAGGTCAAATACCGATTAAGAAAAGCACTGGAACAGTACAATAATGAATAATCAGCAATAGAAAAAGTTGCAAATTGCTTAGATGGTATAAAATGAGTCGCATTATTGAGTAATTCAACGTAAGAGAATTGAATTATTCAAATAGGAGTCTCGATAAAAAAGAGATAATTGAAAGTTCTCTGTTGTTATTATTTTAATTACAATTTTTTGATCTATTTATATATTGAAAGTGGGGAAATATTATGTTTAACCAGGGCCAAAACAAAACTTCTCTTATTATTGTGTATGATAATAAGACAGAAGAATATGCAACTTTCCTTCAGCAACTTATAAGTCAAAATGATGATTCTGGCGAAAAAATTGTGGGAGTAAGGGATGGTACGGTTGACGCCACAATTTGGACAACAAAAGTATATGAGGATAGCTTGGCCAAGATTACCTCAAATACGCATATTATTTATATTGGTAGTAGCAAAATCGCCAAGAATCAAGGGAAAAATATCAGCTTTACCTTTAGTAAGTATGGTATGAATTATGGTTGGCTGGGAAAAAGAGCGGTACTGTATGTTGACACAAAGAAAATGCTGAAGAAGAAGGAATATGATGAATTTTTCGCTCTTTGCAAAAAATATTCAGAGAAGTTCAAAAAAGCAAGTGTTAATTTCATTAACTCTCTTCCCAACGCCGTAAAATGGATTGGAGTACTTTGCTTGCCTTACTTTACTTGGACTGTTGCTCTCTATGGTCTCGTGTCAGGGAATAGCAATCATAAGAAAATAATAGATCAGCAATTTAGATGCCTAACCATGGCGTTCTATATGGATGGCCTGCGGAAATTTTTGGAGGGTTAATCTATGGATGCCTTTTCTGCGGGATATTCCTTTTTTGAGAAAAATTCTGGAAGTTATACCGCTGCGTACATGGGTGGTGAGTATGTTTCCCGTGTTAGTGCTGAGATAAAAAACTTGGTATCAGACTTAAATTCGTTTCAGGGTTTCAATACAACTACTGGGGCATTGAAGGGTGACATTGCAGAATTTTGGCATTCCGATACTTTCAATATCAATGCTGTAGCAAAAGACTCAACCAGTCGGACTCATGTGGATAGGAGCCATGATTTTGCTTCTGCAGACATAACAAGCAACTTTGGTAAAAAGTTTGGCTTAAAATACTATAAGACTGGCGCAGACAGCGCCAAGCAACAGGCGAAAAGTGTAATTGAACGTTTCAAGGAATATCAATCACAAGGCGGGAAGGATTCATTAGACGAATTCCTTTCAAAGAGAGGCTATAGTGATCCCGAGCGTATTCTTAATGATCCGATTTACAGCGGACAACAACGAATTATCCCAAAGGATCAGTTAGAAGAAGCCACAAATTGGTTGAAAAGAAAAATTCAAGAAGAATCATCTAAACGCCCCGAGCAAGTGCAGCGATATCAAGATACACTTGATATGTTGCGAGATAAAATAGAAGACGGGAAAGGTACATCATCAGTTGCATTATCAAAGGAAGAAGCCGAGGCATTGGCCAGGCTTGCCAAAGAAGGACTTGTTTCCGAAGATACACTTAAGGATCTTGGTATCTCGACAGAAGAACTTATTCATTACGAGTACATCCTGCAAGAGGCATTTAAGGCTGGAACTACAGCAGCAACGATTTCTATCGTCTTAAAAGTTGCACCTGAAATCTATAAAGCAATTTCCTTCCTTATCAAAAATGGAGAAGTAGATGAACACCAGTTCCAAAAAATAGGTTTTGCAGCACTTCAAGGTGGTGCTGAAGGTTTTGTTAGAGGAAGTGTTTCAGCTGCAATAACATCGGCATGTAAAGCTGGATTATGGGGCGAGGCCCTTAAAACTATAGATCCTTCGCTTGTTGCATCAGTGACTGTTATTGCCATGGACACCATGAAGAACGCCTTCAGAGTTGCAACCGGAAAAATGGAAAGCCGAGAACTCGTAAGTGAATTGATAAGAGAAATGTTTATATCGACCTGTTCGTTAATTGGCGGTGGCATGTCCCAAGCACTTATTCATTTGCCTGTTGTTGGATTTATGTTGGGCAGCTTTGTTGGATCTGTAGTTGGATCATTTGCTTACAATATTGGTTGTAATGCGATTCTCTCTTTCTGTGTAGATACTGGTTTTACAATGTTCGGTCTTGTTGATCAGAACTACGAATTGCCGGACGAGGCCCTTGAGGAAATTGGAATTGATATTTTCCAATATGAACAGTTTTCTTTTGATGAGTTCCAGTATGATCAATTCTCTTTCAATGAATTTAAATACTGCAAATTTGAACTTGAAACTCTTAACATAGGTATTTTACGGCGTGGTGTTATTGGTGTGTCGCAGATTGGATATGTCTAAACTCTTTTGGTATGTATATTTAATATAGAACCAATAAAAGAGGCCTACGACGACGGCATCAAAATGTGGCTCCTCAGCCAAGGTCCATGGGTCAAAGTCATCTCCCCGGAGGATTTTAGAGATGAAGTCAAATACAGACTGCGAAAAGCTTTGGAACAGTATGAAGTGTAGTATAGACATATACAAAACCCCATAAATAGAAGGAGGCATTTAGATGGATTCTTTGCTGGCGTTAAAAACAGAGCAGGACGGATTTGAAGTGCAATTTGAGTTGCTATCGCCGCTTAATAGTTCAGTTATTACAAATCCTTATCAACAAGAGATTTCTGAAAAGTTGGAATCTGTTAATGCGCAATTGGATGCCTGCAACCAATTGGTAGCGGAACTAAACAAGGATATTGACCGCCTTACCAATCATGCAGATGGATTAGACTATGCAGTATCTGTTATTTCAGGTTTAATCACAGGAATTATTGACAGTGTCTTTGTTGGTGAGTGGAATTTTAAAAACGCAAAAGCCATAACAAATCAAGAAGTAAACAACAAGGTTGCAGAATTTGTAAAAAAAGACCCACGATACATTCCGTGGTGTAAAAACACCTCACACGGAAGAAATCCCCGCGACCCAAATCGCTTAGAAAGTGCCATTGAGTTTCTTGAGGAACACTATCATTTGCCTGGCGATGGTGCATATATGTCTGGGAGTTATGGTATTCGAGGTGTTGGTCATAGACTAGATGATTTTTGCCATCATCCAACACTTATTGGCCTAATTTGCTCGATTGCTGTGCAGTTTACAGAAACGACGAGATATAATCACAGCGGCGGAAAGTTTATTAAAATCCCCATTGAAGTAAACCAGTACGGTAACTTTGTCGGGACTAACAAGTTTACAAAGGTTATGGCAGGTGTTATCAACTGGTGTTTCACATGCGCAAAAACGATCACGAATTGGAAAGGACATTTGATGAGCGATATTGCGACATCTGCTGGACTACCGGGTCCATTACTGTCATTACTCAAAGAACTAACGAGATTGCCTTGCTTTAAAGACGGTGCATTTGCCGAAACTTTAAGAAAAGCATACGAAAACGGTATTGGGTCAGGTGGAAACAAAATTGATTTGGGTGCATTTAACCAACTGTTTGAAGGTGCCTCAAGTAAATTTGATTTGCGGACGGAACAAGCAATAGCACATGAACTAAAAAGGCAGGCAATCCCTGTTTTAATTAACGAAGCATTGGTTAGAGGATTCTATTTTATACGAAGATTTATCGAGGAAGCACGGCAGCAGCCAAGTCTATCCGAAATGAACTGGAAAAACATTTTGCCGTTCAGAAATAGAACAATCGTCCGTATGATGACCATAGCAACCGGAACATTCACTGCCGTAGATATGGCTGATGCGGCAATCCGTTCCGGAGGCATTAATGCAGCTTGCTTACTTAGGGTCAATTTTGTAGGTGTGGGTCGGTTTGCAATTGCGATTGGTACTGATGTTGGCATGGGTATTAAACGAGGAAAACTGCAAGCCGAAAAGTATGCTATGATTGGTCAACAGCTTGACTTGTTAAATGTGAAAATCTCCTATCTGGATGCCTCTGCTCAATATGAAATGAGTGAAGCGGCGGAAGAACAGAGCTTTGTGTGGAAAGCGGCAGAAGATACCGTTTCCACATTGATAGCAGCGAATAATTGTGTAGATCAAGCTATCGCCTTTTACAAAGAATCGCTGCAGGAAAGTTCAAAGACTATGAACAAAATTAGCCAACATGAAAAAGCCTTTGAAAAGAATCCTAACTTAAAAAACGAAATGTTAAACATCACCAGATGGGGAGGTCAATAATGGATACACAGTTAATTGAAAAAGATGTTATGCAAAGTGAAGAAGTAACAAAACAATTGTTGCTTGATTTAAGCGTAAAAGAAGCGTTGCTTAAAGAATATTCCAAGAAAGCAGAAGAAGCAGCAGTTGCTGCAGAGACTGCGTTGAGTACTGCAAATCAAACAAAGGCTGAAGCGGATGCAGCGAAAGATGAGGTGAACAAGGAACTAAAAATAGGATTTTGGAGTAAAAAAGAAGCAATTGGAACATTGGGAGAACGCCTAAAGGTTGTTACAGCAGCATTTACGAAATCTTCAGGTTTACAGATAGCGTTAGCAAAGGCTCAAACAGAACTGGCCCGCGCACAAAAGGTATCTCTGGAATGTCAAAAAAATCTTGCTGAAATTTCGGTGGCAATGGTGAAGTTGGGGTGCACGAGTATTGCACACAGTAATTTTGTTATCCGCCAATTGGAGGCGATCTTGGAAGACGCAAGCCAAGAGGAATTAAACGAAATAGCAAGGGCAGAACTTCAAAAAGTTATTATTCAGTTGCGTGAGCAGGAAACTGTTTTTTCTCGTCAGGATAAAATAGAACAGAGAATTCGCGACAATGTAGAAGCCCTTCGAAAGCATAATCAGAGGTTTGTTGATGTAGAGGGAAAAATCGTTGAGCAGGACGAATCTATGCAAGCGGTTGATAAATGCATTGAAAGTATTGTTGACACTATTAACAAGCTAACTGACGAAACTTCGCAGCATGTTGCAATGCTCGCAAAGCAGGATAGCCAGATTGCCGTTCTGGAAAGTCAGCTGATACAAAGAGAAAAAGAGATTGAGGAACTGCAACAGAAAATCAATGCCACAGAGATAGAACTTAAAAAGAAAGTAGATAATGTAGTTGTGTGGATTGCCGGAGGTGCGGCAACTGTTGCACTAATTCTTTCGATTTTGCAGTTGTTTATTTGACTTTTGCATTTATTAGAAAAAAGAATTTTTGGCAGACACCCTGTTGTCCCCCTGTAAGTGTAGAATGAAGGAGTAACCAGAATTCACACTTGCAGGGGGATTTCTCTTGCAAAAAAACGAACAGTGCTATATCACGGAGATGAACGGAGTTTTGCAGAACGGACAATCAATTATGGCGGCAGAGAAAGGATTTCGAAAACAAAAAGGAGGGCAAGAAAATGGAACGAGTGGGTAAATATTATGGAGTACGCCTCAAAGATGCAATTAAGTTCGCGTGGTTAGATGCAACATTTGCTGTAGAAAGAAAAATAGATAAGTTACATCGCAATCGTGTTAAGCGCGCAACTTTGGAAACAAATGTTGCTACGGAAGCAGCTGCATATGTGAATCATGAACCCCTGGTAACCACCGCTACCGAGAATGGGATGCAGGACGCATCTGCTACTGATGAACTCCAAAAGAAGCCTTGGGAGTGTCGTTGATAAGAAAAGTGCGCAGGAAGAAACAAAAGGGTAGTTTCGCTGTATGAAAAAAGAAAATGAAAGCCGAAAAAACGAACTGTGGAAACAGGCCTATGCAAACCTATTCTCACTCTACGGGGATAATCCTCCGGAGCAGTGTTTGAGCAGACTGGAAGAGGAAAAGCAAGCGTTGGAAAAAACCGATGCTGTTGAAGTGTTTGCGGTTCTTGCTAAAATCAGAGAAGAAGCCAAACGACAGAATACAATGATCGTTGTTATAGGGACTACCGCCTCCTGCTTTTCTGCTTGGCTGATGGGCGCAACGGCTGTAAATCCTTTGCTACCACATTATATATGTTCGAATTGCGGAAGGACAGAATTTGTTCTGGATGCTAGAGACGGCTTTGACTTGCCGCCCAAGAAATGCTCCTGTGGAGCGACACTATTCAGAGAGGGACACAACATTCCATACCAAGGCTTTGTAGATGCGGCACAAACCGGCATGCGGACCTTTGTTTATATGTCTACCGCATTCAAACCTATCGCGGCAAACATAGTAAAAGATTTTTACAAAAACACTGCATTCGTCGTCCCTGTTAAACGGGATTACGCTGAGCCGATGGGCTGGGAGGAATACATGGTCTGTCCGGAACCGGATCACATCCCACCCCTATCTGCAGACGGCACTTGGGAGACAGATTGTTTGGAACACACGCTGTGGTATGAAGATGAGACCACATTCGTTTTTGAGCCGTATCCCCAGCTTGATTACCTGGAAGCATTATGTAAGACTGCTCAAAAAAGCCCTCCGGAACCGGAAGCCCTGCTGCGGGAATCTATCTTAAATTCGTTCTATAAAGAAGTTTGTTACGGCGCACCGTTTATCACAGATAAGCTTCCGAAGAACATACCGATTACCTGCGATGTGCTGATGCGGATAGATGGACTATGCCGCTCCGAGGGCGCGTGGGAAAACAATGGGGCCGATTTGGTGCGATACCGCATAGCTGATTTTCGTGATATTCCTGCTTTTCGGGAGGATATCTGGACAGAGATTGAAAAGGTATTGTCTCAACATGAATATGCCAATTCAACTACTTCTTTGCGCGTGATGAAGAAGGTGCGAAAAGGGCGATATTTTGATTGGAAGGATCGGGAAGAAATTGAAAATATTCTTCTTGATTTTGGCTTTCCCGGTTGGTATTTATTGTGCCTTACAAAAATCAAGTATCTGTTTCCCAAGGCTCACTGTGTAGAACAGCTGCTGGTAGATTTGACCTGTGTATGGTATCGGATTTCCTTTCCAAAGGCATTTCGCGGTTGTATGGACCTTTACAAATCCGTATGGGACAGACGATGGGAGTTATCGCCATATAAATATGTGGATGAGTCATCTTTAGACTCTTTTTGAATAGGTTAGCCTGGAACGATATGCGTTGGTCGTTCCGGGCTTTTCTATCGGCTGGAAGGTCAAATTTGCATACTCAGCACATTTGCCATATGTATGAACATAATGATTGTATTTTCAGCATAGGGATGCTAAAATAACAGAAGAAAAGTCCAAATGGAAAGCTGCAGGGAGATTTCTATGGGAAAATACAAAATCAGAAGAGAGTTCTTTCCATTCTCTTGCTTTACGCCGCCGATCAGCGAGAAGTTTCTTGCGATGGCTGTGCCAAACATGAAAACACCCAGATTTATTTACAAGGATCGGGATCCTGTATGCGGAGCAGCTCCGTAAGGCCGGCATAGAGGTGGTGCTCAATGAAACGAAGGGCACGATGCACGGCTATGACATTGTGCAAAGCTCACCGATCACAAAAGCGTCACTGGAAGCGAGAATACGGTTTATGAAAGAGCGGTACGGAATGGAGCGCTGATATGGACAGGAAAACAGTTGGCACAGTGGTGTCCGTGAAAAAGCAATGGTGGCTGAAGGTCAATACGAAGCCCGTTAGGTTACACGCTCTGGATGGCGCGACCTTTCCGCACATTATCAAAGTGAGCTATACGGTCAATGGAACCGGGTATTGCAAGCGGAGGTGGATACGCGCCTGTGATCAGCCGCCGCCTTTGGGGACGGAAGTAACCGTAGTATACGATGAAAACAAACCAAGCAAGAGCAAGGTGCTCTAAATCCAACAAAGTCAGGAGTGTAAGTTATGGGATTTTGGATCTTTATGTTGGTGATCGGACTGTTGATTCCTGCTGTTATGATTTTGTTTGGCGCCATTTTTACGAAAACAGCCCCAAAGAAAATTAATTATCTTTTTGGATACCGTACCGCTATGTCCATGAAAAACCGGGATACCTGGGAGTTTGCCCATCAGTATATTGGGAAGCTGTGGTTCCGCGCTGGCCTCCTGCTTGTCCCAATTACAGTCATACCTATGCTTCTTGTGATTGGCAAAACGCAGAATGTTGTTGGTACGGTTGGACTGATCGCAGTCTTTATCCATACAATTGTCTTAATCGTTCCTGTTTTCTATACGGAAAAAGCACTCAAAAAAGCATTTGATCAAGACGGCAACCGAAAGGCGGGATGAGATATGAAACCAAAATGGAAGGATATGCCTTTTGCACATAAGCTCGTCACAGCCGTGTCCGTAATCGTTTCTGGTTCGGTGATCGTATTGGCGGTCCTTCAGATGTTCGATATCTGGCCACAGGCGGTTAACATCTGTGTGCCGCTGATGGGTGTGAATTTGCTCTGTCAGACCTATATACAATGGAATACCAGCCGCAAGAGCGCCTGGTTCAGCCTGGGCTGCGCTGTTTTCGTATTTATCTGCGCGATCGCCGTGTTCTTCATCAAATAACAGGAGGCAGTTCATGAGCGCGGTCATCAGATCCTTGAAAAGAATGTTGAAAACCTCTCCCAAAGCCGATCACCGGCAGTGGGAGAGGTTTCTTGTTATCGGTGCTTGGGGATCATCTTCGATCCGGCCCGTATGGGTAACGGTCATGTAGCTGACCCTGCTTTTTAGCCCAGGTAGTGGCTCATGGCCAGCATCAGGCAAAAGCCAACAAGCAGAGCGTAGGTTGCGCCGCGCTCGCTGCCGTGGGCGTGGGTCTCCGGGATCATCTCGTCACTGATCACATACAGCATAGTGCCGCCGGCAAAGGCCAAAGCAAAGGGCAGCACCGCAGTGGAAAGACTGACAGCGAAATAACCCAAGATCGTACCCAGCACTTCTACCACACCGGTAAGCATCGCGGCAACAAAGGTCCTGCCGGGACGCATACCTGCCGCCAGCATCGGACCGATGATCACCATACCCTCCGGAATATTCTGCAGGGCAATGCCGGCGGCAATGGTGATGGCTTCGGCGTTGTTGCCGGTGCCAAAGCCGACACCAGCGGCAATGCCCTCCGGCAGATTATGGATGGCAATGGCCATAACGAACAGCAGCACCTTGTTCAGCTTCTCGGCACCGCCGGGATGGGTCTCCTGATCCGCACCGGACAGCCGATGCAGGTGAGGCACCAGCTTATCGATAAAATTCAGGCACAGCGCACCGCAGAAAATGCCCAAAACGGTGACAGGCAGGCCGTGGACACCGCCGTATTCCAGTGACGGCACCACCAGTCCCAGCACGGCGGCGCACAGCATCACGCCGGCGGCAAAGGACAGCACGATATCACTGAACTTGTGGGAGAACTGCTTGAACAAAAAACCCAGCACCGCGCCAAACACGGTAGCGCCGCCCACACCCAAGGCGGTCAGTATCACAATTTGCATAAAACCACTCCTAACTACAGCATCATGCTACCATCATAGCACCGTCTGTGAAATTTGTCACGAAAAAACATGGGAGTGTTGCAAAATTTTGCAGCACTCCCTGAAACCATATATTTATAACTGGCGGTCGTAGTACGGTTCTGTCAACTTAGGCAACAAGTTACTAAATTCCGATTTATCGAGCTGTTTGAACTTTGCGGAAACCCACCGATTTGTCATTGCGAGCCAGTGCGCACACTGGCGTGGCAATCTCAAAACGAAAGGTTGTATATCGGATAACCCAAAGGACCCGTGCCAGCCTAAAGTAAAAAATATTTATTAGAGCTTTCACAATCCAATATCCTTTGGTGTTCTAATCGAATAAAGTTTCACTACGAGATTGCCACGCCGCCTTTTGGCGGCTCGCAATGACACCGCTTTAGGTTTTTGTTTTTACGCAACGCTTCTGCAATGCTTAGGCATTGCGCCGTCTACAGGGCAGCAATTCGATCTTATTAACAGCTCGTTAAACTGGGATTTTTGCGCAAGCTGACAGCCTTCCGCAAGGGAAGCCCTGGGTATTTTTACTGTTCGCCGTAGCCCTGGGGGTTCTTGCTCTGCCAGTTCCAGGAGTCCCGGCACATATCCGTCAGGTTCTTCTCGGCCTTCCAGCCCAAAACAGCGGCACTCTTGCCGGGGTCAGCATAGCAGGTGGCCAGATCGCCGGGGCGGCGGTCTGTGATCTGATAGGGAACCTGTACGCCGTTGGCCTGCTGGAAGGCGTTGACCATATCCAGTACGCTGTATCCGGTGCCGGTGCCTAAGTTGAATACTTCGCAGCCCTTATGTGCCAGCACGTACCGCACAGCCGCCACGTGGCCATTGGCCAGGTC
>JAFSET010000007.1 GCA_017435615.1 Oscillospiraceae bacterium
AAAATGCAAGGGTGTACGTTGGATAACCCAAAGGACCCTTTTCGGCCTGAAAATAATGATTATTTATTATTTTAGGTCCCTAATATCCTTTGACACCATAAATGAATAAAGTTTCCCTTTGAGATTGCCACGCCGCCTTTTAAGCGGCTCGCAATGACACCTCTTTAGGTTTCTTGTTTTTATGCAACGCTTCCGCAATACTTAGGCATTGCGTCGCCCATAAAGCGGCAATTTAATACCAGTAACAGCTCGAAAAATAAGAATTTAGCTTGTTCCGTGGGCGAGCCGGGCAATGCCGTCGGCTAAGAAGGTTGCCGCTGCCAAAGCCTGCCGCCGGGTATCCCCGGCGGTGCCCACCTCGATCAGCAAGGCTCCGGAGGATAGATCCTGATTAAAGGCAGAGGAACGGATAGAAAGATCTCGGCACAGGCCGGGATATTGCTTTTCCAAAACCGCCTGAAGCTTGACCGCCACAGACAAATTTTCCTGCCAGTTGGTATGGCCCTCCCCGTAGCCGTCTGTACCGGCCACCAGCATCAGCCGGGAGGACTGCTGCCCGTTGATCGACACCACATTGCTGAGCTGGTTGCCCCCTGCGTCCTCGTAGGCATCCCGGTGGATATCCAGCACCAGCCGAATAGAGGGATACTGCTCCAGGTAGCCTTGGACCGTTTCCCTGGACAGGTCGTAAGCGGCGGTGTAGGAAGGGTAGTCATGCAGGGTCGTATCGTGAAGCACGTGGATCCCCCGTTCCTCCAGGCATTGCGCAAGCTGCTGCCCAATGCTGATCATATTGTACCGCGGGTCTGTAGTCCGATACTCTGCCGAGGGTTCATAGCCCTCGGTATTTTCATAGCTTTCGCAGGTGTGACTGTGAAAGATCAGCACCGTGGGGTCCTCCCCGGTCAGGTCCCATTGCAGTGGCTGCTCCAGCATGGCCGGAATGTCCACCCCATAGCCGGGATGGTTGGTCACGGACACCAACACCGCATCCTCTTGGGAAAGCTCCGCCGGCTCAGGTGTCCGCACGGACGGCTGTGTTTCTGTTTCCGGTTCTGCTTCCTGGGTTTTCACAGGATAGACTCTGCCGGTTCCGGCGTACAGCAATATGGACGAAACGGTGGGATCCGTCATCAGGGCGGTAATGTCGTTGACAGCACCCCCACCGAAAAAGCGAAGAACACAGGCCAGCGCGATCACCGCCGCACCTACACGCAAACTCTTTTGTTCCGGTTTCATGGAAGACTCCTTTCCAAAAAATAAAAAAGAGATGCCTGCGCATCTCTTTCTACCTTGTGTAATTATACCGTCAAATTTCAGTTTATCGAGCAGTTGGAAATTTGCAGAAACCCACCAATTTGTCATTGCGAGCCAGTGCGCACACTGGCGTGGCAATCTCAAAATGCAAGGGTGTACGTTGGATAACCCAAAGGACTCTTTTCGGCCTGAAAATAATGATTATTTATTATTTTCGGTCCCTAATATCCTTTGACACCATAAATGAATAAAGTTTCCCTTTGAGATTGCCACGCCGCCGTTCGGCGGCTCGCAATGACACCTCTTTAGGTTTCTTGTTTTTATGCAACGCTTCCGCAATACTTAGGCATTGCGTCGCCCATAAAGCGGCAATTTAATACCAGTAACAGCTCGAAAAATAAGAATTTATGCTGTTGGTTTTTTCCATTTGGGTTTATTTTGGCGGTTTTGCCGCAGGTATTCAAAAAACTGCTGCAGCAGAGCCTGGCTTTCCTGTGCCAGCAGGCCGTATTCGATTTGGGGATGATGGTTAAAGGGCATGGAAAACAGGTCGCACACCGAACCGCAGGCACCGCATTTTTCATCCCGGACGCTGCACACCACTCGGGGAATCCGGGCGTTGATGATGGCACCGGCGCACATGGGACACGGCTCCAAGGTCACATACATGGTGCAATCCCACAGCCGCCAGCCGCCCAGAGTTTTGCAGGCGTCGCTGATGGCTTCCAGCTCAGCATGACCCAAAGCGGTTTTCTCCGTTTCCCGGCGGTTTCTGCCCCGGCCCACGATTTTGTCCCCCCGGACGATCACGCAGCCCACCGGCACCTCACTGTCCTGGACCGCCTGCCGGGCCAATGCCATCGCCTCTTCCATATAAACCTGCTCGTCCATAGCCATCCTCCTGTATCGGCTCATGCTGATCATACAGGACCGATCCTGCAAATCCAAGGGAATTGTGGTATGCCGTCCTGCAAAGCTTTTCCTGTTCCCATTATAAAAGAAGCCGCCCCAAAATACAAGCCCACAAGAAAGCTTGCATTTGAAAAGAAGCTTTGTTATAATCTTAAAATATGAAATTGTGCGGTTTTTGAGGTGATGAAATGAAAACACTCCTGCATATTTGCTGCGCTCCCTGTGCCAATCAGTGCATTGAGGTGCTGCGCGGTGACAAAATCGAGGTTACAGGCTTTTGGTACAATCCCAATATCCATCCCTACACGGAATACAGAGCCCGGCGGGACTGCCTGCGTGACTACGCCGGGCAGATTGAGCTGCCGCTGATAGAGAAAAACGATTACGCCCTGCGGCCCTTTGTCCGGGCGGTGGCGGAAGACCTGGATCACCGCTGCGGCAAATGCTACGAGATGCGGCTGTTTGAAACGGCGAAAGCCGCCAAGGAAGGTGGCTTTGACAGCTTTACCTCCAGCCTGTTCATCAGTCCTTATCAGAATTTTGATCTGATGCAGGAAACTGCCCAACGGGCAGCAGCGGAATACGGCGTGGAATTTTTGTTCCGGGATTTCCGGCCCTACTTCCGTGCCGGTCAGGAAAAGGCCCGGGAGCTGGGCTTTTATATGCAAAAATACTGTGGCTGTGTGTTCTCCGAGGAAGAACGCTATATTAAGGCCAAGAAAATAATCAGGTGATCAAATGGAAAAAATGGAATTTGCTGTGCCCTGTCTGTTTGGACTGGAGGGCATTGCCGCAGACGAACTAAAACGGTTGCAGATCCCCGATGTCCGGGCAGAAAACGGCCGGGTGCTGTTTTCCGGTGGACAGGCTGAGCTGGCCAAGGCCAATGTGTGCCTGCGCACCGGCGAACGGATCCTGCTGATTTTGGCAGAATATCAGGCCAAAACCTTTGAGGAGCTGTTTCAGGGGGTATACCGCACGCCCCTGGAGGAATTTATTCCTGCTGACGGCCAGTTCCCTGTGAAGGGCCACTGCCTGAACAGCCAGCTTATGAGCGTCCCGGACTGCCAGGCCATTATCAAAAAGGCCGCCTCCCGTCGGCTGGGCGAAGCCTACAAGCTGTCCTGGCTGCCGGAAAGCGGTGTGAAATATCAGCTTCAGTTTTCCATTATGCAGGACCGGGTGACCCTATATTTGGATACCACAGGACCGGGTCTGCACAAACGTGGCTACCGGGCTGTGGGCAACGAAGCGCCTTTGCGTGAAACCCTGGCGGCGGCTATGGTGCTGCTGACCCGATACCGGGGCAGGGAGTTCCTTTGGGACCCCTTCTGCGGCTCCGGTACCATCCCCATTGAAGCGGCCCTGATTGCTAAGAACCGGGCACCGGGTCTGAACCGGCGGTTTTTGGCGGAGCAGTTCTGCTGGGCCAAAGAAGATGTATGGGCACAGGTCCGCACCGAGGCCAAGGACCGGGAATTCCGTGGAGACTACCGGATCTTAGGCTCTGACAACGACCCCAAATGTGTATCCCTGTCCATGGCCAACGCCCGGAAAGCCGGTGTTGCCGACTGCATCACCTTCCAAGACGGCGACGCCACCAAAATGAGCCTGCCTGCGGACAGCGGCATCCTCATCTGCAATCCCCCTTACGGCCAGCGGATGCTGGAGCAGCAAAGCGCCCAGCGGCTGTACAGCGCACTGGGACGGCACCTGAAATTTGCCGACGGCTGGAAAAAGTTCGTCATCACCTCCGAACCGGAGTTTGAGCATTACTTTGGCCGCCGGGCAGACAAAAAACGCAAGCTTTATAACGGTATGATCAAATGCGATTACTATATGTACACGGAGCCCACACGAAAGAAATAAAGGAAGTGGACCTATGAAGCATCTGTTTATCATCAATCCGGCGGCAGGCAGCCGGGACCGGTCAGACACTTATCGGAAGCAAATCGAAGAGGTTTGCCAGCTTCACGAGTTAGATTACCGCATCGAGATTTCTGCCGCACCGGGCAACTGTACCGAAATTGCCCGGCAGGCTGCCCAGTCCGGTGAGGAATACCGCATCTACGCCTGCGGCGGTGACGGCACACTCAACGAGGTGGCAGCCGGTGTAGCCGGTTATGACAATGTGGCGGTGACTATGTTCTGCTGCGGCAGCGGCAACGACTTTGTCAAGATCTTCGATGACACCGCGCCCTTCCGGGACTTGGAGCAGCTTTTGGATTGCAAAGAAGCCAAATTTGATCTGGTGCGCTGCAACGGGGATATCAGCCTGAACATCTGCTCTGTGGGACTGGATGCCCGCATCGGTACGGATGTCTCCAATTATAAGCGTATCCCTCTGCTCAGCGGCTTCCGGGCCTATGTAGCCTCCACCCTGATCAATGTGATCCGCGGCATCAGTGAGCACTATGTGGTGCAGATCAACGGAGAGGAATTCGACAGCGAATATACCATGATCTGCGCCTGTAACGGCCGGTTCTACGGCGGCGGCTTTAATCCGGTGCCGGAGGCCGATCCTGCGGACGGCCTGCTGGATGTGCTTTTGGTGGAAAAGGTCAGCCGCCTGCAGGTAGCGCAGGTGATCGGTAAGTACAAAAACGGGCAGTATCAAAAACTGCCCAAGCTGGTGCGGCATTTTAAGACTGATAAGCTGCGCATCATCTGCGATCAGCCTACCAGTGTGAATTTGGACGGCGAGCTGCGTACCGCGCAGGTTGTGGATATTTCCATTGCCCAGGAAAAGCTGCGGTTTTTCTATCCTGCCCAGCTTAGCTGGCAGCACAGCCAGGAAGCCTGTTGTACATAACTTTCTCGGTTTTAACGAAAACAACAACCAACAAAATCGACACAAAATGTGCGGTTTTGTTGGTTGTTATTTTTTCAGGCTCAGCTTTCCATCCGGCGCAGAAGCTGATCCGGATTGTCCGCGTGGGCCAAGGCCACCTCCCGGGTGACGGTGCCCTGACGGTACAGCTCCAAAATCGAGCTGTCCATGGTCACCATTCCCTGGCTGACCCCGGCAGCAATGGCTGCGGCAATTTGGTGATTTTTGCTGTCCCGGATCAGGCTGCGGATAGCGCTGTTCATATGCATGATCTCAAAGGCCGGCGTCTGTCCGCCCTTGGTATCCGGCAGAAGCTGCTGAGAAACAACGGTTTTCAGCACGCTGCTAAGCTGGATACGGATCTGCTCCTGCTGGTCGGCGGGAAAAATATCCACGATCCGGTCAATGGTGTTCACTGCGCCCCGGGTGTGCAGCGTGCCCAGCAGCAGATGGCCGGTCTCTGCGGCTGTCATAGCCGTCCGGATCGTCTCCAGGTCACGCATTTCGCCAAGCTGGATCACGTCCGGTGCCTGCCGCAGGCAGGCACGCAAAGCTTGCAGATAATCTCCGGTATCCACGGCGATCTCCCGCTGACTGACGATGCTTTTGTTGTTTCGGTGCAAATATTCGATGGGGTCTTCCAGGGTGATGATATGGCAGGCCCTGGAGGCGTTGATTCTGTCCACCAGGCAGGCCATCGTGGTGGATTTGCCGCACCCGGCGGTGCCGGTGATCAGGATCATACCTCCGGTCTGGGTGTGAAGGTCCATCACCTGCTCCGGAATTCCCAGTTTTTTCCAGTCCGGAATGGAAAAGGCTACCACACGGATCACCGCTGCCCAGGAGCCCCGCTGCCGGTAAGCGTTGACCCGAAACCGGGCAACACCGGGGATGGAAAAGGAAAAATCGTCATCGCCGGTGGCTTCAAAGCTGTCTATGCTCCGCTGGGCCCGGTCATAGATCTGACGGACCAGTGCGGCAGAACGCTCCTGGGTGAGTTTTTCCGTCTCCATAGGTGTCAGCAGACCCTCCAATTTATAGGTCACCGGCGCACCGGGAACAATAAAAACATCCGATGCCCGGTCTTCGGCTGCCCGGGTCAGAAAATTAAGCAGCATAGTTTCATCCTCCTTGCGTTATTCAGGCCGGAATACATAGATAGTTTCATCAGCCTGCCACTGAACTGCAGGCACTGCCTGCCAGCGAATGATCTCATAATCCTTTTCGTCCACCAAAACCTCCACAGACAGAAGCTGGGTGTCAGAAATGGCGCAGTGATAGCGGTAATGTCCGTTTTCCCCGGTTACACCCTCCGGGACGGTGCCGCCGCGAAGCTGGGCCAAAATTTGCTCAGCGCGGCAATCAGCAGCGTAATACTGGGCTGTGGTCTGCCGAGACTTTTCTGCCAGCCGCCCGTCAGCCTCCACGGTGGACACCGACAGCAGCGAGAAAACCGTCAGACACAAAACAGCAAAAATCACCAGCACAGAGCTAAGGCCCACAGCAGACGGTATATTTCTCTTCACGGCTCCACCTCCTGCCAGGAAACCGTCAGGGTGCTGATCACACCTTGTCGTGTGACGGCGGACAGCTCCGCAATGCCCAAAAGCGGTGTAGGAGCCTCCTTCAGCACTGCCGTCAGGGTATATGCTTCCGTGTCCAGGATCCATTGCCCGTCTGTATGACTGCCGCCTAATTCCAGGCACAGCCGTTCCAGATCTCCCCTTGTGTGCTTGAGTACCTGGGCCGTATTTTCAAGCTGCTGAAGGCTTTGATCCTGCAGTGTGTTATGATGGGCCTTGTGATGTGCCTGTGTAAAAACCTGCAAGCATACTGTGGCCGCCACCGCCAGCACCAGCAGCATGATCACCTGCTCCATCAAGGCCAGGAGGGCTTTGTTTTTCACTGTGATCCCCTCCTTATGTGATGCAGCAGCTTCAAAGACTGCCCGTTGCAGAAAAGCTCCGCGGTCAGCAGATTTTCCCGCAGGAGAAAGGACAAGCCCTCCAGCGGCATGATTTTTTCACCGTCTGTTGGGATAAAGCCGGCGGTGTCCAAAGAGAACAGCTCCATCAGCCAGCCCTCATAGCAGTAGATCCGGGTCACATAAGTCTGTCCGTTCAGTGTTTGCCGGATAAAAAGGCCTTCCTGTTCCCCAAAGGGTTCTACGCAGATCTGTGACGGATCCGGACTTTGATTTAACTTTGTACGCAGGTATTGCAGACAGGTGCGGCTGTCATAGCTGTCACTGCCACCGGCTGTCAGGTCCTTGTAGATCCGGGCACCGCCCAACAGTACGCCCAGGATCCCCAAGCCAAATACCGCCAGCATCAAAAGTGCCGCTATGCCGGATACGGATCTGTTCAGTTCCTGTCGTTTCATAGGCGTTCCCCTTTCCTGTAGTTTTTATTCGGCAATCAGCACAGTAATGTCCGGCATCAGGTTTTCCGCAAAAACCTGGTAGAAGATATGATACCGCTGCCGGTCGACCCGGATGCCATAATGTGCCTGCAGATAGTCCACCGAGGGAGGATACCGCCCTTCCGCGGCATAGCAGGCCACTGCGGCCCGGCGCAGGGCCGTTTCCAATTGCTGCCGACCGGCTTCCTGCTGCCCCGTATTTAAATTACCGGTGGCGGCAAAAAACCAAACCGCAGCAACCAGTACCGCCGCCACGATCCCCACCGGGATCCATATTTTTTTACGCATTATGTCTCCCTCAAATTTCAGTTTAACGAGCGGATTGTCCTAACGGGCAATGGCATTCTTCGAATGCCGGGGAAACGGATTGCCACGCCAGTGTGAGCACTGGCTCGCAATGACATATTGGTGGGTTTCCACTGTTTTGCTAAACAGGAAAATCACTGATACGTAACATTTTTGCGTTATTTGCAGCAAAATCAAAAAACCTAAAGCGGTGTCATTGCGAACCAGTGACCGATGTCACTGGTGTGGCAATCCGTTACCTCTTGCAATGCGCAGCATTGCGCCGCCCATAAGGCGGCAATTTAATGCCAGTAACAGCTCGAAAAATAAGAATTTATCCAATGCTGTTCATGATATTCATCAGGGGCAGCATGACGCTTAGCAGCACCAGGCCGATCAGGACACAGGCGAAGATCACCACTGCTGGCTCGATTTTTTCAGCTAAGCCTGCCACCCGGTCCATACTTTGCTCCAGAGCGGAATTGGCAAGATACGACATAGAGATCTCTGCCTGTCCGCTGCGCATCCCGGCCTGCAACAGCCGTGCCTGGGCCGGGGTCAGCATATTGGCTCGCTTCAGTGCCTCCGGCAGGGGCGTATTTTCTTCCAGCGCTGTCCGGCACCGGCTGCACCGGGCCTGAAAAGCCGGCATATCCGCCTGTGCTAAGCCGGATGCCAGCGTTGCTGCCTCCTGAGGCGTCATCCCGCTGTTGATACCCAAGGCCATAGCCTGCAGAAACCGGGCAGAGTTGACCTCGGCCCACAGGCCACGGTCTGCCCAATATGCTGATAGCTTTTTTCTCACAGCCGGTACTGCCAGCAGTACCCCACTGAATACGAGCAGGCCACACAGCCAGGGCAGCGCTCTGCCAATGCTCTGGCCCAAGGTCAGCAGCCACCCGGCCACACCGGTCAGACCGCCGCCAAGCTGGGCATAGACTCCGTCGAACACCGGCAGCACCCATACCAACAGCACCACCAGCACCGACAGCAGCACGGTCAGCAGGATCACCGGATAGGTCAGTGCGGAGCGAAGCTGCTTTCCCAGCCGGTCCACAGCCTCATAATATTCCGCTAAGGACAACAGCGTCTGCTCCGTCTTGCCTACCTGCTCTCCCACAGACAGCAAGGTGCAAAGATATCCCGGAAACACGCCGGTCTCGGCAAAGCACCGGGCAAGGGTGCTGCCGCTGTCTGCCTTTCGGGCCATATCCCTCAGCAGCGTTTTCCATTGGGGCCTGGGATCATCCTCTGACAGCAGATACAGCGCATCCGCCGGGCCAATGCCTGCGTGCAGAAGCTGCGCCAGCGCCAGCGTCATACTGCCCAATTCCTGGGCGGATGGTTTTTGGTTTTTCATAGGCAACCTCTTAATAGAAGTATTTGGCAGTGTAATTGGAGCCGGAACCGATATATTCCAGCATATCGGAGCCACCGGTAGCGGCAAAGGTGGGGTCCATTCGTTTCCAGCTTGTGCCGTCGAACCAAATCACCCCGTCCACCCAGCCGTCTGTTTCGGACCACACGTGGATCCAGGCGTGGTAGGCATCCCCGGCATAGCCTATCACCAGCTTGGCAGGTACGCCCTGGCTGCGGAGCATACCGGTCATCAGCGCGGCGTAGTCGAAGCAAATGCCGGTCATTTTGTTCAGCACCGAATCCAGATCCGGAGTATAGCCGCTTTTGACAGACTGGGCCAACGCTTCATCATAGGTCATGCCGCCTACAACGAAGTCGTAGATGATCTCCACTTTTTTCAGGGGATCGGACACGCCGGCGGTCAGCGCTGCGGCCTTGGCAACTGTGCGGGGGGCATTATCAAAATTTACATACTGGTTTGACCGCAGGAAGGGGGCAAATTCATCCTCCATGGAAACGCTGACGGTGGCTGAAAGTACCACAGCGTATTTGCTGTCCACCACATTTTCAAAGACACTGATCTGGTAATCCCCATTCTCGTCGGATAAAGGGAATGCAGACCAGACACCCGGTGTCAGGCTGTAGGTATAGGTAGTCCGCGGACCTTTGACCTGGGCTTTCAGCTTTTGCGAGGTGGTGGCCGTATAACACACCATAACATAGCCGTCTTTGGTGTTGGAATAGTCGATGGACGCGAATTCGTTGCTCTTGACCTTTTCTCCGGATGCTACCGCGGTAATGGAATTGGGAATGGCTGCCTCCTCCGGAAGCTGTACCGTTTCCGGAGGGGATGTTGCAGGAGGTTCTGTCGTGGGCGGTACCGTTGTGGGCGGTACCGTCGTGGGAGGTACCGTTGTGGGAGGTACCGTTGTAGGAGGTGCCGTCGTGGGAGGTACCGTTGTAGGAGGTGCTGTTGTAGGCGGCAGCGTTGCAGGCGCTTCCGTTTCCTGCGGCTTCGTGGTTGCCGCTTCTGTGGTCGTCACCGCGGTTGGCTGTATTGTTGTTTCCGGTGCTGTGCTCCCTTCGGTGGGAGCCGTCTGCGGCTGACAGCCGGCAATGCTCAGCATCAGGACCAAAATGAGTAAATATATGCGTTTCATAATCCTTCCCCTTTTTTGCCGGAACGGCTTTTTTGCAAATATGGTTGCAATATGCAGATATTGTCTGTTATAATGAATGTATCAAAAACAAGGAGGTTCGTGCGTCGTGTCTATGATCTATGTAACTATGCTGGGACAGTTCTCTGTCTCCTTAGGCGCTTCCCAGGTGGACGACCGCAAAAACCGGATGAAAAAGGTTTGGCTTCTGCTGGCATACCTGATCTATGTCCGGGACCGGCTGCACACTCCGGAGCAGTTTATATCCGTACTGCAGGGCAATGATATGAGCGAGGTGGATGATCCCGCCGGACGGCTCAAGGCCCTGTTCTACCGGGCAAGAGCGTTGCTGGATGAACTGGGAGAAGGTATGGGCCATAGGCTGATCGTCCGTAAGGGCGGCAGCTACGGCTGGAATACCGATCTGCCGCTGCAGCTTGACGTAGAGGAATTCGACCGGCTTTGCTCCCAGGCTGCCCGGGAAACGGATCCTCAGGCAAAGCTTTTGCTGCAGCTTCAGGCTTTGGAGCTGTATACAGGCGATTTTCTGCCCAAGCTGGCAATGGAGGCCTGGGTAATGCCCATCCATACATACTACCATCGGCTGTTTTTGGAAACCGCAGAGCAGGTCCTGCCGGTACTGCAGGAGCAGCAGCGGTGGGCAGAAGCAGAAGCACTGTGCGCAAAGGCCTTGAAAATCGAGCCATACAGCGAGATCCTGCACCAGCATTTGATCCGCTGCCGCATCCATAACGGTGACCGTGTAGGTGCTGTCAGCGCCTACGAGCAAATGTGCCAGCTTCTGTTTGAGACCTTTGGGGTGATGCCCTCCGACGAAAGCCGTCAGCTCTACCGTCAGGCCAGCCGCCAGATCAACGATCAGTCAGTTCCGGTGGACACCATCCGGGAGGGCCTGCGGGAAAACACCGGCGTCAAAGGTGCCATGTACTGCGAGTATGATTTCTTTAAGCTTCTATATCAGGTTCAGGCCCGTGCGCTGATCCGCAGCGGTGATGTGATCCATATTGCGCTGCTGTCCCTCCACGGACACGGCCGCCGGGCACTGCCCCGTCGCAGCCTGGATGTGGCGATGGATAATCTGCAGGCGTTGGTGATCGAGAACCTCCGGCAGGGAGATGTGGTCACCCGGTGCAGCGTTTCTCAAATCATTTTGATGCTGCCCCAGGCCAATTACGAAAACAGCGTTGCCGTTTGCAACCGGATCATTCGGGCGTTTCAGCGGCAGTATCCCCATTCCCCGGCGGACATCCACTTCAGCGTACAGCCGTTGGAGCCTGCCGGCGCAGAGTACAGACCGGTCTTATAAATCCTTTACAGGCTCCCTTTGGGGAGTCTGTTTTTTATCCAGTTTCAGGATACTGCAAGGCGGTTATAGTTTGGGTTATATTTTCCCAAAATGTGTTCAAAAAAAGAGGCAGGAGACAATTTTTTGCCTCCTGCCTTTCAGTCTGTCAAAAAACTTGTTTTTTTGACAGACTGTAGAGGTCAAAGGAGCGCCAAAGACAAACAACTCGACTCCGTCGGCGTACAGGTGGTACGGTAGGAGTCGAGTTGTGCAGTAAGTCAAAACACCTTGCGCAGCAAGGGTTTTCATATGTTTCCCCCAGTTTAGCCTTCAGCAAAACATCACTCCTCACAACTGCGAGGGGCAAGGGATGCGCCTGATTTGAATCATTGTGTTTTGACGGTTTGGGGGTTCTTTGACACTCTAAGAGGCAGGAGACAATTTATTGCCTCCTGCCTTTGCAGATGATTTAGTTCTGCTCCAATGCCATCACCTTGTCGATGCGGCGCTGGTGCCGTTCACTCCCGGAAAAATCCGTGCCGATCCAGGTGTCCACGATCTGCAATGCCAGCATCTGGCCTACCACACCGGCGCCGATGGCCATCATGTTGGTGTCGTTATGCTCCCGGGTCATCCGGGCGGACATCACATCGGACAGCAGCGCACAGCGAACGCCCTTGACCTTGTTGGCGGCAATGGATACGCCAATGCCGGTGGTGCACAGCACGATACCACGCTGGCAGACACCCTCTGCCACCGCCTTGGCAGCCTGAGCGGCATAGTCCGGGTAATCGCAGCTATCCGGAGTGTGGGTGCCAAAATCCACAATCTGATGGCCCTGAGCCTCCAAGTGCTTGACCACTGTGTTTTTCAGGTCCAGTGCGCCGTGATCACAGCCGATAGAAATTTTCATATGTATACCTCCTATATGACAAAGCCGCCGTTGACGCCAACGACCTGCCCTGTTATGAATTGTCCGTCTGAAATTGATAAAATTGCCTGCGCCACATCCTCCGGCGTACCCAGACGGCCCAGAGGTGTCTGCTGCCGCAGCTCCTCCAGATCAGCCGGGGAATATCCGGCGCACATATCTGTGGCAATGACACCGGGCGCAACACAGTTGACCCGGATGTTGCTGGGGCCCAGTTCCTGGGCCAGTGCCTTTGTCAGGGCGATCACAGCTCCCTTTGTAGCGGAATAGGCAGCCTCACAGGAGGCACCTACCTGTCCCCACATGGAACTGACCGTGACTACCGAGCCACCGCCCTTTTGGAAAAACCCCGGCAGGGCCGCGCGGATGCAGTTGTAAACACCTTTGACATTGACATCAAACAGCCGGTCCCAGTCCTGCTCCGGCAGGTCCTGGATCAGTCCGCTGATGCTGATACCGGCGTTGCAGACCAGCGTGTCCACAGGTCCGATCTGCCGAAACGCCTCAAAAACGGAGGCACCGTCTGCCACATCACAGCAAATTGCCTGAGCCCCGGTCTGCTCACAGATCTGCCGGGCGGCATCGTGGTCCCGTTGATAGAGGAAAAACACCTGATCTCCCCGGGCAGCAAAGCCACGGACAGCAGCGGCACCAATCCCCCGGGAGCCGCCGGTAATTGCTACAACAGCCATGGTGACACCTTCCTTTAAAAAACAAGGCGGGGCTGACCCCGCTTTGTATATGGATTTATCTTCTGCGGCTTTTGGTCCGATGATCGGAATACTGCCGAATGGAGGAGATCTTGCTGTCGGACTCGGACATAAACTGCTTCAGCCGTTCCTCAAAAAGCTGATCCGCGGTTTTGGGTGCGGGAGGCGGTGTCGGTGCGCTTTTTGCCGGTGCACTCTGACCGCGAGGTGCTCCCCGGAAATTGCCACCGGTTCTTGCCGGTGCGGCCTCCAGCCGTTTGATAGACAGATTGACCTTGCTGCCGTCTACGCTGATAACGGTGACCTTAACATCCTGACCTTCGGTCAGGTGCTGGCGAATATCACTGACGTAGGTGTTGGCCACCTCAGAGATATGTACCAGTCCGGTCTTGTTTTCAGGCAGCGAAATAAATGCGCCAAAATTGGTGATGGTCTTGACCTTGCCGTCCAAAACGGCTCCCACGGTTAACTCCATGCTTTGATCGTTTCCTCCGATTTACTCCTGATTTTCTTCCACCTGGAACATGATGCAGCCGGGATCAACCAGTCCTAACTGCTCTGCGGCGATGCTTTTGACCCCTTCTACGGTGTCCTTTTGCTGGAGCTGGTTGTCCAGCTTTTGATTTTGCTGCTCCAACTGGGCAGCCTGAGCCCGGACCTGGGCGGTCTGCTCCTGATACTGGTCGATACCCAGCCGCAGGGTGGTCAGCGCTGCTGTGGACAGGACGATGGTGGCCAGCACGGCACACTTGAGCAACAGCGGGCTGTGACGGTATACCAGCTTCACCCGACTGAGAATGCTTTTTCTTTTTGCCACGATGGACACCTCCGCAGTTCTTTTTCAGCAAGGGGCACTTGCTCCATATTATTGTAAACCATTTTTTTAATAATGCAAATATTTTTTTCAATTTTTGGCCACTTTTTTTAAAAATTTTTTCAAAAAAGCCAAAAATCAGGTGGACGGATTGAAAAATAACCTTCCAAAAGGAAAAAAATACCGGCATCAGCCACCTGCCGAAGGTCCTGTCCCAGGCAATCGCGCCCAAAACAAGTCCGGCGCAATAGCTCAAACGGATATCTCCACGACAGACGGCAAAGCCCAAATACAGCCAGCAGTATCCGGCCGGGATCAAAAAAAGCAAGTCGGACAAAGCCGTGAGCCGGGGCCTGAGGGGACGCAACAAGCCGTAGCATATCCCCAGGAAAAGTCCCAGCACACAGGCAACGCCAAATCGGTAAGCATCCAGTGCCGGGCTGTTCATCGTACAAACCTGCCCAAAAGCCCCCGGGTCTTTCTGGGCTCCTCGTAGATCATGGCCGCTACTGTACCCTCCACCGCAAGCTGGCCGCCGTCGGGGGAAAGGGTCTTGAGCTTCAGGTCCTGCCCGTGAATAGACAGTGTCCCATAGCCGGTATGGACCACCACAAGCTGTTCATCAAAGCTCAGCACCTCGGTCACCCCGTTCATAGTAAGCTGTTTTCGTTCGTTCAGGGTCAGCCTGTGGGGCAGTTGGATCTGTTCGTGCATCATCGGATCCCTCCTCAAAACCAGTCTATGCCCCGGCAAAAGTTTTATGCCGTGAATTGACACACCCGGCTTTTGAGAGTATACTATCTTCAAATTCCAGTTTATAGAGTAGATTGCCCTGACGGGCAATGGCATTCTTCGAATGCCGGGGAAACGGATTGCCACGCCAGTGTGCGCACTGGCGTGGCAATGACATATTGGTGGGTTTCCACTGTTTTGCCAAACAGGAAAATCACTGATACGCAACATTTTTGCGTTATTTGCAGCAAAACCAAAAAACTTAAAGCGGTGTCATTGCGAACCAGTGACCGTGGTGCTCCGCGCAGCGAATTATAAATTACTATGATTGCCGGGGGCAATCATACCTCAGTTAAAATCACTGGTGTGGCAATCCGTTACCTCTTGCAATGCGCAGCATTGCGCCGCCTATAGGGCGGCAATTTAATACCAGCAACAGCTCGATAAACTGGAACTTCACCACTGGAAAAGAGGAAATATGGCATGGGTATTTATTCGGATATATTGCTGACGGTGGATTTTGACCGGACCTTGACTGCGCCGGATTCCACCATCCCGAAACGGAATATCGAAGCCATTGCGCATTTCATTGCAGGCGGCGGCAGCTTCACGGTGAACACCGGCCGCAGTATTCCTATGGCGCAACATAATCTGATCGGCGTAGTGCCGGTGAACGTACCACTGCTTCTGTACAACGGCAGTGCGGCCTATGACATTGCCACCGGGGAATTTATTGAGTATTTTCCCATCGATGTAGACCCGGAAGGTATGGTCCGTGATCTGCAAAACCGCTTCCCGGAGCTGCACGTGGAGATTCAGGCCATAGATGCCCACTATCTGACCCGGCAGGATACCGGCTGGGAGAAATACTGCGAACATAACCGCTGCGGCTGGAAATACGCCCAGCCTGACCGTATCCCCCGGCCCTTCATCAAGGCAGCCGTCTACGGTCAGTTCCGGGAAAACACCGTAGCCAGCATGTACGAGGCTACCCCGGAGGAGCTGGAGTTGTTTGAAAAAATGATCCGCTACATCCGGCAGACCTACGGTGACAAGGTGGAGCTGTTCCGGGCTTGCGCCCGGATTTTGGACATCCACGCCAAGGGGGTATCCAAGCTGGCCAGTGCCAGAGCCCTGCAGGCACAGCTGGGTAAAAAGCTGCTGATCTGCGTTGGGGATGCCCAAAACGATGCGGCTATGCTGGATGGGGCGGATTATGCCTACTGCCCCGCGGATGGAATTGTGGCGGATCAATACGAAAATGTATGCAAATGCGCGGATGGAGCCATTGCGGACGTGATTTATAAAAAAATCCCGGCAATTCTTGCACAAGAGCCTTGACATTATGCCGATCTTGTGCTAAAATCCTATGGCTGAACAGGATTTGCGGGTGTAGTTCAATGGTAGAACACCAGCCTTCCAAGCTGGATACGCGGGTCCGATTCCCGTCACCCGCTCCATCTATGCGCCAGTAGCTCAGCTGGATAGAGCAACTGCCTTCTAAGCAGTAGGTCGGGGGT
>JAFSET010000047.1 GCA_017435615.1 Oscillospiraceae bacterium
CATTTTCTGTCTTCTTCAAAGCAGGCACAGTCGGCAGTGCGTTCAAGCTCGTAGGGCCCGACCCATGTGTCGGCCCGCAAAAGGAAGGGATCTTTTTTACAGCATCCCGATCAGCTTGCCCAGCACAGGCTCGAAGGCCGCGCCGTACCAGTGGTTATCCAAGGTGGCGGTGTAGCGAATACAATCCATGGTGTAGTTGGCGGCAATGGCAGCGGCGTCATAGGCGGTTTTGCCACGAACCAGAGCACCTACGAAGGCAGAGGCATAGATATCACCGGTGCCGTGGCAGGAGTTGGGGAGCTTTTCATGCTCGTAGTAAGCATATTCACCCTTTTCGTACACCACAATGCCGGTCTTGCCGGGAACGTAGGAAACACCGGTGAGGATCACATTCTTGCAGCCTAAGTCGGACAGACCGCAAAGCAGGCTGTCGATATAGCTGCGGTCATACTCTGTTTTGTATTCCAGCCCTGTCAGGAAACAGGCTTCTGTGATATTTGGGATCACATAATCGGCTTTGGCACACAGCCCCTTCATGGCTTCCACATAGGCCATATCGAAAATAGAATAGAGACTTCCGTTGTCTGCCATGGCAGGGTCAACAATGGTGGTGCAGTGTTCATCGGCAGTCTGCGCAAAAATGTCCTGCACGATGCCGATCTGCCGGATGCTGCCCAGATAACCGGTGTAGATAGCACGGAAGCGGATGTTTTCCTTGCACCAGTGATCCATGATGGCAGGCATATCTTCCGTCAGATCCCGGAAGGTAAAGCCGGTGAAGCCGGCGGTATGGGTGGAAAGCACGGCAGAGGGCAAAACACAGGTCTCCACGCCGCAGGCAGAAAGGATCGGCAGGGCAACGGTGAGCGAACATTGACCGACGCAGGAAATGTCTTGGATCGTTAAAATTTTTTGATAGGACATAATTGTCACCTCTTTGTTGGTATAGCGTGATTATATCATAGATTGGCCATAAATATAGTGCCAAAATTGAATAATTAAACAAGGCCAGATAAAATACCGGTATTTGCAGTCCGGAGTCCCACGGAAAACTGCATCACTATTTTATGAGAAAAACAGACCATTAAAGGTTGACTTTCACGAGGGTTTGGGCCTATAATAAAAGAGACTATAAACAAACTGTGAACAAAAAATTTTTTACAGGCCCACGGCAGTCAGCCGACGGGTTAGAAATTTTTGTACATAAGTCGCGTAACAGGTGAAACGTAGAACAAAATCAGAAGGGGTTGTTATTTGTGAAACGAGAAACACCTAAAATGGTACTGCGAATGGCCGTGCTTTTGGTTATGGCAGTCATTATGATTGCCGCAATGACCTTGGTCGGTTTTGCGCAGGAAACGGAAAAAGAGTGTTACTTGATCGGTGACACCAACAATGACGGCGTGTTTGATGACAAAGATGCGCATCAAGCGTTGTTTACGTATTTGCTGCCGGAAATGTACTCCATTGAAAGGGACTGGGACATCAATAAGGACGAGAAACAAGATCAGGATGATGCGATCGCGCTGCTGAATGCTTTCCTTTTGCCGGAATTTTACCCGGATTATGCCCATGCAAGGGAAGCCGTCCATGATTACTTTGATCCCGCATGGAACTGGGAAGAAAACGAGGGCGTTGTTACGGCAACGGTCACGGTTCAGTGCGCCTGCGGAAAGACCGACAAGCTGACTGCCGAAGTGACCTTGGGTGAAAAAGTAAAGCCCAGCTGTACCGAGACAGGTTCTCAGGTGTATGAGGCGGTTGCTGTTCTTGAAAACGGGAAGACCTTTGTGGGCAGCTATACCCAAATTCTGCCCGCCACCGGTCACACCGAGGGAGAGCATGGCTTCAACGAAAACCAACACTATGTGCTTTGCGGCAACTGCGAACAGGAGATCCAGGCTGCCAGCCACCAGTGGAAGGTAGACGGCGCACCTTCTGCTGCCACCTGTCAGGTTGCAGCAGTTCAGAATTATGTGTGTGACTGTGGTGCTACCAAGCAGACGGAGCTGGGAAAAGCCCAGTGTGACTATGTATACCTGGAAGGACAGGATGTGGCAGTGGCAGGAGAAGACTGCCGCTTTGCCAAGCAGTATCAGTGCTCTGTTTGCGGTGATGTGAAGCAAACAGACTTCTATACCAAGCATAACTATATTGCTGTGATCCGCACGGAGCCCAGCTGTACCAAGACAGGCCTTAAGGAGTACGAGTGTACCCATTGCCATGCTGTGGATGAAACAAAGACACAGGTTTTGGAGAAGATTGCGGATCAGCATACCTGGGACGAAGGTGTAACAGCTTCCGGTGTAACGACCTATACCTGTACCGAGGCTGGCTGCGGAAAAACAAAGACGGCGGTGACAGCAGAGTCCGGCACCATCACCAAGGATGCGGTGGAGACGGCAGATGAGCTGAAGCTGGACGAAGGTACCTCTGTTGTTCTGGGCGACACAGTCAAGCAAGAACTGAGTAACCGTGTCGAAGAAAGCATACAGATCACAGTAAAGCCTGTAGAGCAGGGAACTTTGGATGCGTTGCTGTCGGAAGAACAGAAAGCGCAGATCAAAGATATCACCGTTTACGACTTTAATATGACATTGGATGATGAGGTTTCCTGTACGGAATTCTCCGCGGATATCACCATCACGCTGCCCTATACCCTGGAAGAGGGCGAGGACGCAGATGCTATCTTCATTTGGTATATCAGTGACCAGGGCGAGCTGGACTACATTCCCGCCACCTATAGCGACGGCTATGTAACCTTCAAGACCACGCACTTCTCTTACTACACCGTCACTCGCCTGACCCCTGCGGAGCGGTGTGAAAAGTACGGTCATATTGCAACCACCGTTACCAAGGCGGCCACCTGTACCGCCACCGGCTATACCAAGCAGGTATGCCAGCGGTGTAATGCGGAGCTTTCCTGGACTGAGATTCCTGAAATCGGCCATGATTATGCAGAAACTTCCAGAACGGAAGCTACCTGTGAAACCTTTGGCGCGGTGGTGGAAGAATGCAGAAACTGCCACCATACCAAATCTCAGGTGACTGCTGCTTTGGGTCACGATCTGCAGCTGACCGATACGGTTAAGGCAACTTGTTCCGCAGCCGGTTACTTTGTGTATACCTGTCAGCATGACAACTGCGGCAAAACCTATCAGGAAGCCATTGCCCAGCTGACACATGATTACCAGAAGGACGACAGCAAAACGGTGGCGGCAACCTGTACCGCCGGCGGTTATGATGTGTATGTCTGTATCCACTGCGGGGCTTGGATCAAGGAAAACGAAACAGTGGCATTGGGCCACAACTATAGCAACGGCACTGCCGTGTGGAATGAAGATCTTCTGAATCCCGCTGTGGTGCTGACTTGTGGCAACGATGGCTGCAGCGCGGAGAAAGAGCTGAAGGCAAATATCTTCACAAAGGCTACTTCCTGCCTGTCCGGCGGAAGCATGGAAGCCATTGTTTCCTATAATGGCATTACATATCGGAAGGTTCTGTCTACAGAGGAAGCCTGGGGACACCAAGCCGGTAAGGATTGGCTGATTGACGCAGAGAAGAATTTGCATTACCATCTGTGCCAGAACTGTAATGTCCGCCTGGATGAGGCAACTCATAACTATAATGATGGCGAAGTTACGGTAGAGCCCACCTGTGCAGAAACCGGTGAGGCGGTTTATACCTGTAAGGTCTGTGGCAACACCAAGAAAGAGATCTTGCCGGAAACCGGCAAGCATACATACGATGAAGGTACGGTAACCAAAGAGCCCACCTGTGTCAAGGCAGGCGTCAGAACCTATACTTGTACGACCTGTGGAAAGAATGTCACAGAGGCGATCCCTGCAACAGGGGAACACAACTATGTGGACGGCACCTGCTCCGATTGCGGCAAAACAGAAGGCATCTGCGACCATAGCAAAACCCAGGATATTCTGTTTGATGTAAGCGGCTATGATATCTGCGAAGGCTTCGAGCTGTACATGACCCAGTGTGAGTGCGGCAAGATCCATGGCATGGTGCTTAAGAATGTTGGCTGCGAATTTGAGGAAGAGGAACAGGAAGAGGAATTCAGCATTACGCAGACCATGACCTGCACCAAGTGCGGCATTGTTTTGAAGGCCGGCCAGAGTGTAGAATTCACAGAGGCTCCCTGTATGGCCCAGTATGTGGAATGGGCACAGGTGATCATTGACGGTGAAACGGTAGCAGCCTATGAGCTGCGTCCTGAGCAATCCCGGGAAGAGCACCCCGCCGTGCTGGGCTCCGAGAAGATTACTGTGGAGCATGAAGGCTTCTGCGGTATGGTGCTAACCTACAGAACCTGTCCCTGCGGCAAGGCTTATAGCTACAAGGCAGAAGAAAACTGCAAGTGGGAATACAGTGACGGTATACAGACGTGCGCCGAGTGTGGCACGGTTTGCAAGTATACAGAGGAGTCCGTCAAGGGAGAAAACTGTCTGCGTACCACCAGCTATGCTTATGCGTATTATGATAAGACCGGCGAGCTGTTCTATAGCTATGACGAGGTCTATATCCAAACAAGCCACAATACGAAGCTTGAGGACTATGAACTGCTGGGCAGCAGCTGCGAGGAAGGCGTTAGGATCTGGTTCACCTGCGTTGATTGCGGTGCAACAGAGGAAGAATATTGGGAAAACGACCATCCGATGATCCTTGAGACCCACAAGGATCTGACCGGTTCCGGACTTTGCGCTTCCACGCTTGTTCAGGCAGAATGCCCCTGCGGCAAGGAGGCAAGAGACCGGCTTGAGGGCGGACAGTGTCAGTGGCAGACTGTAAGCTATGAGGAAACAGCTATCATCCAAAAGTGCGCGGTTTGCGGTGCTACCAGAAACTCTGTCATGGAGCAGAATAAGAAGGACGAAAACTGTGAGATCGTATACACACAGTACATCACTTATCAGAACGCTGCCGGTGAGACCGTTGCCACCAGCTATGCCCGGAGCTACTACACTTCTCACGACTATGACATGGAGTGGGAGATGTTGGGTGATAGCTGCGAGGACGGCGTTATCATTACCTATACCTGTAAAGACTGCGGCGAAACACATACAGAAGAAATTGATTACCACGAGATGGTGATCTACGAGGAAACAGAGCTTTATGAGTACGGTCTGTGCGGCGGCTGGAGCTATGTAGAAAGCTGTATCTGTGGCAAGGAAATGCACAGCGAGATCTTTACAGACTGCCAGTGGCGTTATCAGGAAGACGGACGGAGTATCTGCAGAAACTGTGGCACAGAATGGGTGATTACGACCTCGAAAGTGCCGGTCTCTGAGTGTGAGACCCGGATCGATGAGATCCATAGCTTCTGCCGTGACGGAGAGGAGCTGCTGAACTTCAACCGTGTGGCTTACGAGGATCACCACCGCTGGGTGTATGAATTTACTCTGCGGGACGGCTCCACCTCCTGCGTTACCGGATATTGGTTCGAGCAGACCTGCCTGACCTGCGGCGAGACCCAAAGCGGCGGCGGACAAAGTGACGGACATTATGCCTATCCGACGGACCGGGAGATCCTTTCTGACATCGGTTTGTGCGGTGATGTAGAGCTTTTGACCTGCACTTGCCCCTGCGGTAAGAAAACAGAAACTCAGATCCGGTGGATCGATCAGGCTTGCCAGTTTGAGTATTATCAGGCCCAGGAAGACGGCAGCGTTCTGGAAATCTGCGCGGCTTGCGGTGCGCAGCGGCGTCGCATCAGCAGCACGCAGCCTGTAGAGGGCGAAAGCTGCATGATCGCCTACTGTACCCTGGAGATCTATCTGGTAGACGGCGAGGAGATCTTCCGTACAAACAGGGTAGACTATGAAACTGCCCATAAATGGGAAGAAAAGTACACCTTGCTGGGCGAAAGCTGCGAAGATGGTGTTTCCTTCAGCAGAACCTGTACGGTTTGTAAAGAAAGCTACTCGGATATCTATTATTACCATGAACCCACCCATGAAGAAATCGACCTTGCTGAGTACGGTCTTTGCGGTGGATATATGTATAAACACAGCTGCCCCTGCGGAGAGATCTGCGAGATGGACTTCCATGCAGACTGTGACTGGCAGTGGGATGAGGAATTGTCCGGTGAAAATGTCAATGTCTACAAGTGCCGTGTCTGCGAAACGGTTTGGACAGAAGAAATTATCCGTGGCGAAACCTATGACAACTGTTATTACGATTTAACCGTTACCAATACCTTTGCCGTTCCCGGAAAGGATCCGTTGGTGGCAATCAGAAAGACTACCGGCACAACCCATAGCTGGAAATATAGCTATGAGTTGCGGGGTGAGAGCTGTGAAGACGGTGTGGTCGCGTATATGACCTGCACGAAGTGCGGGGAAAACAACACGCGGGAATACTATCACCATGAGCAGAACGATCAGCAAGTCTATGATCTTTCCAAGTACGGCATGTGCGGAGGCGCCCTGATCGTCAATAGCTGCGCCTGCGGTCAGCAAAGTGACATGAGCTTTGACGCGGAAGCCTGCAGCTGGGACTTCGTGGAAGGCGGCAAGGGTTATCAGATCGAGCGTTGTTCCGGCTGCGGTGTCCTTCGGAGATACAGCTACGGAGAAGGGGAAAAGATCGGTACCTGTGGCTACCAGACCTTCCGGATGTATTCCTATTATCTGGAGGACGGAACCTCTTTGCTGAATGTTGTTTCCACCCGTGTCCAAATGCGTCACATGGAAATCTATACGCTGCGGCTTGTGGAAGGCGCAACCAGCTGTGAAGAAGGCTACTATGTTACAGAAACCTGCCAGAATTGCGGAGTATCCTCCGAGTGGGTCTCTTCCGGTGATCATATGACATATGTGACCAATCGTGAAGTGATCTCTCAGGATCAGATCTGCAGCGATGTATACCGGGTCACCTGGTCCTGCGCTTGCCAAAAGGTCGTCCGGACAGAGATTGAACTCACCGGTGATGATTGCAGCTTCCGGTACGATGGTTTCGACAGCGAGCTGGGCTGCGATGTCTTTACTTGTGAAAAATGCGGTGTAGTAAAGCATGAAAGCGAAAGTAGAGAGCCTGTTGAGGGTTCTGTCTGTGAGTACATGGCAACCACAACCAGTACTTATATTTTCGACGGTCGGGAATTGTTCTCTCTTGTTAACACAAATCTAAGAGGAGACCACCGCAGTGTAGCGGTGCTTACCTTGCTGGGCAAGACCTGCGAGGAAGGCTACACTGTGCAATGGCAGTGCGTAGATTGCGGAATGCCCATGGGCGGCAGCGACAGAGTCGAATATGGCTGTCGTTACTATCGGGTAGAAATGACCCGGCTGGCACCGGAATCCATGGGCCTGTGCGGTGATCTTTACTGGGTCGTTAACCGCTGTGCCTGCGGCAAAGAGCATAATGCTCATATGAGCTGGGAAAACGGACAATGTGATTTTGAACACATCTGCGACGATAAAACCGGCGAGCTACTCTACCAGCAGTGCAGAAATTGCGGTGTTCGTTTTGAAACTACCCAAACGAAGACCAGAGTAGAAGGTACCACCTGTGATTACGTATATACCACGGTATATACCTATATCCGAGAGGGTCAGGACAGCGTTACCGTCCAGACCACCAGTGAGGGACAGGAGCATCGGGAAATCGCGGTTTACCACCTGCTGGGCGATAGCTGCGAGGATGGCTACACCGTAACATGGAAGTGTGTCAATTGTGGCTATGAGGCCACCGATGATACTGTCTATACAGATCATTCCGAGCGTGACATTGCCATCGAGGTCATTATCCCTGCCGGGGATCATGTCTGTGGCGAAGTCTATAACCGTGAAAGAAGCTGCGCCTGCGGCTATCAAACCAGCCAGTGGATCGAGCATAGCTGCAGCTACAGAAGAACCGACAATACCGAAGCGGAAGAGTATCGGTGTGATAACTGCGGTTTGCGCTATGTGGTTCAGGAAACCCAAAACCGTATCCCCAATTCCTGCCTGACGGAGGAAACAGAGGATCGGACCTACACAACAGCAAACGGCGAAGTATTCACATTCCACGACGAACGCACTGAAAAGCACCATATTGGTATTTACGAATTCACCGGCGACTGCGAAACCGGCTACTATGTAACACAAAAGTGTGCTTACTGTAAGTATGTCATTTGGCAATCCACTGAGCCGGAATACGGACATACCTGCTATCGGGTGGGCTACTATAGCCTGCAGGATCTGGGTATGTGCGGCGGCGCAATAAACCACAATAGCTGCGCCTGCGGCGAATTCCAGCAGTGGGGTGAAGACAATCGCTGCAATTACCAATATACCGGCAATCAAAATGAAGACGGTGCTATGGAGCATATCTGTCAGACCTGCGGCAGCGTGATCTATCGCAAGTATCAGACAGAAGTGTATAAAGAAGCGTGCTATGAGGAAACGTTCTTCTATTTCCGGCTGGTTCGGGATGGCGAAGTAAAGCTGGATCTGCAGAAAACCTTCCGTACAGAGTACCACACCTGGTTGGCTTTGGACTTCCAGGGCACCTGTGAGGAAAGCGTAACGGTGTATCTGCAGTGTAAGTACTGTAAGGAACAGCGGACGTCTTACGAAGAAAAGAACCATACCAGATATGTGACCAACTATGTGGATCTGACGGATCTGGGCTGCTGCGGCGGTTATTTGGAACAGAGCCGCTGCGCCTGCGGCGAGTATGACACGACCTACATTTCTGCTTATGACTGCGATTGGATTTGGGAAAACGATATTCATGAGCAGGAAAACGGCGGACAGACCGGAACGACTCTGAAAACCTGCAGCAAGTGTGGTCTGCAGGTTCAGGAAGACTGGTACGATGTGAAAGCAGAGGGCCTGTGCCAGTATGAGCGGATGGTTACGGTAACCGCTACCAAGGAAGGAACCGTGATCGCTCACTTTGAGGTGCAGCGTGGCACCACAGTCCATAAATACGGCCAGACGCAGTATACTTTGCAGGAAGGCTCTGAAACCTGTGAAGATGGCGTGATTTGTACCGATACCTGTCTTGTCTGCGGCAACACATCAAGCTGGACCAGCAATAGCCATAATCAAGGTGTGGTACAAACCTGGGATCTGACGAACTACGGCTCTGTCTGCGGCGGTAAGCTGGAGCGCTATGCCTGCGCCTGCGGAGAATATGAGTTTTGCCAGTATAGCCCGGACTGTGGCTGTGACCTTGATATAAGCGACACAGAGCTTTGGATCACCGATGCGGTAAACGGCCAACAGCAAACAACAGCTGGGTGGGTAAGCCTGAGCAGCTTTGCGCAGCTTCATACCTGCGCCCAGACAGAACCGCAGTGCGGTCTGAAGATCCGCAGAGCGGAATACTGGCTGGTGGAAGACTGCTGGGCAACCAAGCATGAGGTTTGGCAGTTGGGCTACAATGCGCAGACCGGCGAGTATCTGGAGCAGATCCATATCATATACAAGGATGGCTGCGCTTTCCATGATTACGAAACGCAAAGAGTAACCGAAACTCTCAGCGACGGTACCGTGGTCGATAAGTTCATCCAAACCTGCAAGGCTTGCCAAAGCACAAATACCGAGACTACCTATACCGCAAACAATGTTTTGGTTCGCTTTGAGCAGGAGTCCGTTAACACAAAGCAAAACGGCGAGGACATAAGAAAATACCAAATTACGGAGTATGCCCAGTTTAACGACCGTAACCTGATAACCAAGACCCGACTGGAAGAGACATCTGCCGATGGAAATGTATACTGGGTGCAGAATCTGTATACCTATGACTTTACCAAGGGTTGCGAAACTACTTTGAACTGGAGCAATTCCTATGGAGAAAGCAAAACTGAGAAGATCACCCACCATAATACCAGCAATTCCAGCTGGTGGGAAAAGCTGCCTTCTTGCAGCCAGCCAGGTATTTGGGTGGAGCATGCGCAATGTGAAACCTGTGGCGAGATTTTGAAGCATGACACCACAAAGAAGAATCACAACGGCCACAATTGGCAGCTCAACGCCGATGGTCAGGGCTATACCTGCCAGGATTGCGGCCTGGAGAATGCCAATGGAGCAGACGGCATTATCATCCTGGAGGATATGACCCAGGACTACGGCAGCAGTGAAAACTATGTGGTGGGCTACTGGAATCAGGGCGAGGAAGCTTTTGATGTAAAGATCAGTGTCGTTTTGGATGACGGTACGGAGATTCTGCTGGAGAAGCTTCAGGAAGTTTATTTGACTGTGGAAGCGGATGGTATCCAGGCTCTGAGCATCAGCGCTCAGGAAGTGAATGCTGCGGTGCAGGAAGTCGCCCCCGGTGCGGAATATGATGTTCGTGTCACCTTTGTGCCGGCAGACGGAAGCATCGCCTGGGATTACGCCATTACCATGGATCGCCTGTAAGCGTAAGGAGGAACGTTATGAAAAAAACAATATGGATCCTGCTTGCAGCTTTGCTGATGGTGGCAGCCATGCTGCTGCCCGTACTGGCAACCAATACCGGCGGCGTCGCCGCCGGTGAGGTCTCCGGAAATGCCGGAGAAACTGTGGATGTTTACCTGAGTGTTCATGATTATACCCAGGTGAACAGTCTTGCGGTGGTATATAATGCGGTCCCCGAGGGATTGACAGTGAAAGACGCACAGTGGCTGGTAAAAGGCGATGTGGCCAACGTTGATGCCGGACGATATGCGGCTGTGTGGACTGTGTCGAATGCCATCAACATGGTGCAGAGCACAGATGTCTTCAAGATCACCTATCAGATCGCCCCCGAGGCTCGGGGAACCATCCAATTCAACATTACCGCCAAGGTAAAAACGGAAGAGGATACGGAGCCAACAGCCTTTACCGTGCCTGTTACCGTTCAGGTGTTGGCACCTGCCACCGATGTGACCCTGAATGTTACAGATCTGACGCTGGATCTGTCCGGCACCGCTGCCCAGCAGCTTGCTGCCCAGATCCAGCCTGCGGATACAACCGATACCGTTACCTGGTCCAGTACCGACAGCACTGTTGCCACGGTGGACAGCAGCGGCAATGTCACGGCAGTGAAGCCGGGCAGCACCCAAATTAAGGTGTCGGTGGGAAAAGTCAGCGCGGTATGTAATGTAACCGTGGTTTGCACCCATAGCGACGCGACCCATTATCCTGCAAAAACCGAGGATTGCGAGAATCCCGGCAATAACGAATACTATCACTGCGATGCTTGTAATCAGTATCTGAAGGCAGATAAGCAAACCCCTACCACCTATGAAGCAGAGCAGCTTCCCAAGCTGGGGCACAATACGACCCACAATGTCAAGGTGGATGCTACCTGTGTGGCAACGGGTACAAAGGAAAATTGGTACTGTGACCGTTGCGAAAAAGCTTATGCCGACAGTGCCTGCACCCAGGTGTTGGCAGAGACCGGTATCCCCATCGATGCCAATAACCATACAGGATCGGCACAGTGGACTCAGGATGCCACCCACCATAGCAAAAGCTATACCTGCTGCGATGCGGTAGTTGTGGCCAAGGAAGTGCACGAATGGGCAAACGGTGTTTGCACTGAATGCGAATATACCTGCAGCCATACCGGCGGCACCGCAACCTGTACAGAAAAAGCAGTCTGTACCGTCTGTCAGTCCGCCTACGGTGCGGTGGATGCCAATAACCATACCGCAACTGCAAAGTGGATACAGGACGCTACCCATCACAGAAAGATCTATGACTGCTGCGGCGCGGCAGTTGTGGACAAGGAAACGCACGAATGGGCAAACGGTGTTTGCAGCGAATGTGAATACACCTGCAGCCATACCGGTGGTACGGCAACCTGCGTGGAGAAAGCGGTTTGTGACGTCTGCCGGTCCGCCTACGGAACAGTTAACCCCGACAACCACACCGGAAAGACCCTGCTGAAAAACGCGGTAACACCTTCCTGCTATCAGGGCGGTTACAGCGGCGATATCCACTGTAAAGACTGCGATGCCTTGGTGGAAGCCGGCAGAGCTCTGGATCCTACCGGAAATCATGTGGCACAGTCTCCCTGGCTGAAGGATGATACCCACCACTGGCATGCCTGTACTACCAGCGGCTGTGAGGCTCAGGTAGAAAAGGCGGCCCATAGCTATCAGTGGAAGGTAGACGAGCCGGCTACGGATGAGGTCACAGGCCTTAAGCATGAGGAATGTGTCTGCGGTGTCAAGCGCAACGAAGGCACTGTGATCCCCAAGCTGGACCATGTACACGGAAGCATCACCCATTATGCGGCAGTCCCTGCCACCTGTACCAAGGCAGGTACTGTGGAGTATTGGACCTGCGGCAAGAATCTGTGTAAGGGTAAGTACTATGCGGATGCAGCCTGCCAGTTGCTGCTGGATACCATCGTAGATCCCATTGATCCGCAAAACCATACCGGCGGTACAGTGGTAAAAGACGCAAAGTCTGCCAACTGCTACCAGGATGGCTACACGGGCGATACTTACTGTAAAGGCTGCGGTGTTAAGACCGCTACCGGCAGTGTGATCTATGCTACTGGCAAGCATAAGGCTACCGGCGGCTGGCTGACGGATGGAACTTATCACTGGCATGCCTGCGCCACCCCCGGCTGCAGCGCCAAGGTAGGTAAGGCTGCCCACAGCTTCTCCTGGGTCATCGACAAAGAGCCCACTGAGGAAGCAGAGGGCGTGAAGCATGAGGTCTGCGGCTGTGGAGTAAAGCGCAGCCAGGGTACGAAGATCGAAAAGCTGGAGCATATTCCTGTTTTGGTAGCAGGTAAAGAAAACACCTGTACGGAAGAAGGTATCCTGACCCATTACTACTGTGAGAATTGCGACAGATACTACGCCTATGAAGACGGCAAAGTGGGTCAGCAGATTCAGGCAGAGGATACCGTTTTGAAGGCCACCGGACACAGCTATGCCGAAGCTTGGGAAGCCGATGGCAACAACCACTGGCATGTATGCCATTGCGGTGATGTTGCCGATCAAGCTGCCCATACCCCCAAACTGGAGGGCGCGGTAGAGGCTACCAAGGAAGAGCCCGGCTATACCGGCGACAGCATCTGCTCTGTTTGCGGCTATGAGCTGAAGAAGGGCGAAGTGATCCCCTCCAAGCAGGAAGCTGTGCTGGAGGATATCCAAAATGCCCAAAACGGCAGCTCCGTACAAATCGGTGTTCCCGAGGACGACGGCACCCTCAATGCTATCGTGCCTGCCGATGTCCTGGAAGCCGCCAAGGGTAAGGATGTGGAGCTGGTTCTGGACATGGGTAAGTACCAGTGGACCATTTTGGGCAATTCCATCACCGGAACAAATCTGAAGGATATCGATCTGAAGGTGGAGCTGAATACCCAAAAGATCCCGACAGATGTCATTTCTTCCGTTACCCGTAAGGAAAAGACCCTGCAGCTGAGCCTGACTCATAACGGCGACTTTGGCTTCACGGCAAATTTGTCCGTTGATTTGGGTCAGGAGAATGCCGGTAAGACAGGCAAGCTCTATTACTACAATGCGGATAAGCAGCTGGAGCTGGTGAGCAGCAGTGTCATCGGTCAGGACGGCAAGATCGTTCTGCCCTTCAGCCATGCTTCCGATTACTTGATCGTGATCGAAGAGGCAGCAGGTAATACAGTGCTGTGGATCGTATTGGCTGCGGTTGCCGTTGCGGCTGCAGCAGCAGCGGTGCTGATCATCAGAAAGAAGCGCAGCAAGTAAGGTAAAAACAGAACAGGGCGGTGACCAAAGTCACCGCCCTGCGAACCTACCGGGTTGGTTTTTGCCGGGGAAAGGTCCCCGGCAAAAACGAGACCGGCAACGGTTCTTACATTTGTGAGGGAGTAAGAATTATGAGAAAATGTGTCGCGATATTTTTGCTGATGGTTTTGACTTGCACACTGCATACCGTAGCCTTGGGCGCAGAAAATGAATTGCTGATCGAGGATGTTACGGTGCAGGAAGGGGAAACCGTGTATGTAACCTGGAAGCTGTCCCAGCCTGTGACGGCCGATGCGGTTGCCGTGATCTTTTCTTATGACAAAGAGGTGTTAAAGCCTTTGGAGTCTTCCTCCACCTGGGCCAAGGAAGGCTTGATTCAGACTTTTGATATGGTAAAAGGAACAGGTGTCTGGACGGCTACACAGCCTGTGCGGTTTTCTTCGGAGGTGTGCTCTGTGGCCTTCCGGGTGATCACCAAGGAGGCACATTTTGATACAAAGGTTACTTGTACCCTGCGACTGAAAAACGGCGGCAAGGATGTTGGTGACTTCACAGCAACGACTTGGGTCAGCACTAAGTGCGAGCATAGCTTTGGTCAATGGAGCAGTAACGGCAGCTTTCACCACGGAAGAACCTGTACCTTGTGTGAAAGAAAACAGTCTGCGCCCCATCAGTGGGATGCCGGCACAACCGTGAATGATCCGGATAATGTCAACAAGCGGATCACCACATTTACCTGCGAGGATTGTGGTGAGCAAAAGAAAGCCTTCCATTTTGTCAATGAAGAGCCGACCCATCCCGGAGAAACAGAACCGGAGGAGGATATCTCCACAAGGCCGACGCTACCCCCGGAAACCAGGCCCACGACCCCCAGTGAAAATGAGATAACAAAGCCCACAAATCCCTCAAATAACAATAATCATACCCAAACACCCACTGAAGACGACGATTACGACCATGACCACACAACCCCTGGGGGTAATAATCACGATCACACCCACACACAGCCAAATACGGATAATATATCCAAAAATATATGGATTTTCTTGGGCCTAGTGGCAGTTTTTGCTGTGATTTACGTACTTTTTCAAAAGAAAAAGAAACGCTGACCCCTAAAACGAAATCCGAAAAGAAACACCGATCTCTACAATTTCCTGCAATGAATAGCTATAAATGGATAACTTTCCCCAAAACGCCCAAAAGCCCTGCCATTTAATTGGCAGGGCTTAATGTTTTGACGGCCTGCGCAGGTATATTTTCAATGCCGGCAGTATAGTGCCGGTTTATTGGACAAATTGGGTTGTACAATGGTGTCACAAGCAAAAAAGAGGAGGAACTGTTATGCTGAGAAAGTTGATTTTTGGTCCGGTGAATATTTTGATATTTCTTGTGACGATGCCCTTTAAGATATTCCTTTGGATGCTCTATTTTCTGCTTTTCAAACGCAATGACTATTAAATGCTGCGAAATGACGGGATATCTCAGCTGCCGGGGAAAATTTGTGCCCCGTTTGGGGACAGTGAGGTTCTGGCAGAATGGAGCTGCGCTTCCAACTGTCGATAATCTAATCGTGCTTGCGGCACTCTTCGATGTGCTGATCGATGATATTCTTGTAATAACGCATTCCTGAGGCGGGGAAGGCAATCATCAATATTGGGGTGTAGCCAAGTGGTAAGGCAGCGGATTGTGGTTCTGCCTATCGCGGGTTCGACTCCCTTCATTCATACCACGGAATCGTAGCTCAGTTGGTAGAGTGCCAGATTGAAAACTTAAGCGTCGCTGGTTCAAAACCCGGCCGATTCCACCACTATGTGGACGTAGCTCAACCGGATAGAGCGCCTGCCTACGAAGCAGGGGGTTGGGGGTTCGAGTCCCTCCGTTCACGCCATATGGGTCAGTACAGTGTAATTGGTATCACCCCGGACTGTAAATCCGGTGCTTAATGCGGCTGTAGGTTCAAGTCCTACCTGACCCACCACTTTTTCAAATGTTGAAAGGAGCCGAATTGTGGAGAAATTTATCCCCTATGAAAAGTTGTCTAAGAAACAACAGCAGAAGATCAACAAATCCAAGCGTGGAACGTGGGGAGATATTAACCCTGTTACTCGCAAGAGTGAAAACAGCAAGGCATACAAAAGAAAACGAGCGCAGGCTTGGAAGAAGGATATTCCGGAGCTGCGCTCAAATGAATATCAATCAGCTTTTGTTTATAAAAGCTTATGCGTTGGATGCTCTTGAAATTAGGACAGTCACGAAAGTATGGGAAAATCCGAATATGGATTATGCATCAGCGTCTTCTTTGGAAAAAGAATTGGAGCTGTTGCTTTTTGATATGTGATTTTATTCTGGACCGATCAGTGTGTGCTGGTCGGTCTTTTTTAACAGGTTTATCGGACAGATATATTGAGATCATGAGGATGTTTGATCGTGCATCCGTTGACGAATGCCTTAGAAAGTTGTAAAATATATTCAGTTACTAACAATATTGATTGAGAGGTACGCATATGCCGTTTGAAATTGTACGAAACGACATAGCCAAGATGGCAGTAGATGCCATTGTGAACACGGCTAATCCCCGGCCGGTGATCGGTCTGGGTACGGATTCTATGATCCATGAGGCGGCAGGCCCGGGGCTTTTGCGTTCACGGCAGGAAATAGGCCATATTGATATGGGTCAGGCTGCCATCACACCGGCATTTAACCTGCAGGCAAAATATGTGATACATACCGTTGGCCCTGTGTGGGACGGTGGCAGCTATGGAGAAGAAGGGTATCTGCGCAACTGTTACGAGAATTCTCTGCGTTTGGCCTTGGAATATAACTGCCAGTCCATTGCTTTTCCGCTGATCTCCACCGGAAATTACGGCTTTCCCAAGGATAAGGCGCTGCAGATCGCGATTTCCGCATTCAGTGAATTTCTGCTGGAACACGAGATGCAGATCTATTTGGTGGTGTTTGACCGCACATCTTTCAAGCTGTCAGAAAAGATGTTCCAAAGTGTTGCCAGCTACATAGACGAAAATTATGTGGAATTGTGCGAAAACACGGCATTTTGTGCAAGATCTGCCCGGAATCCTCTGCCCAGGAGAGAAACTGCTCGCATGGCGGAAGATGCGAAGGTTGAGCAGATCGATGGGATCTTCACGATTTTTGCGAAGCCCGGTTTGAAAGAATCGCCGGCAGTTGGGGGCGTTGGAAAGCCGCATTCGCGCGTGCCACAAGCAGGATCTAAGTCCCTTGAGGATATGCTCAAGCAGGTTGATGCAGGCTTTACGCAGACCCTTTTGAAACTGATCGACAAGACCGGAAAGAAGGATTCGGAGATTTACAAGAGAGCAAACATTTCCAAGCAGCATTTTTCTAAGATTCGCAACAATCCGAACTATAAGCCCACAAAACCCACAGCCATTGCTTTGGCACTCGCCTTGGAATTGAATTTGGAAGAAACCAAGGATTTGATCGGCAGAGCAGGCTACGCTCTGACCAATAGCAGCAAATTCGACTTGATTATCCGCTATTTTATTGAGCAAGGGAATTACAATGTGGTGGAGATCAATATTGCATTGTACGAATTCGATCAGACGCTGTTAGGAGCATAAATATGAGATATTCATATAGAATAAGCAGTATTAATGAGCGCGACCGTGAAACCTTGTCGTGCTTTGAATAAAAGTCCCCTGGCAGTTGACCAAATGAATATGAAAACCTCCTATAATGTGGGTGTAAGCGAAAACACACAACATTGTAGGAGGTTTTATTATGAAGAAGAATTTGACAGAGTTGGTATTCATTCTGGACCGGAGCGGCTCTATGGCAGGCTTGGAGGATGACACCATCGGTGGTTTCAACTCCATGCTCGCAAAGCAGAAGGATGAAGCGGGCGAAGCGGTGGTCAGCACCGTGCTGTTCGACAACAAGTGTGAAGTCATCCATGACCGGGTAGACATTCAGAGAATCGAGCCTATGACTCGCAAGGAGTATTACGTTCGTGGCTGTACCGCACTGCTGGATGCGATAGGTGGCGCTATCCACCACATTGGCAATGTCCATAAGTATGCCCGGGAAGAAGACCGCCCCGAGAAGACGCTGTTCGTTATCACCACCGACGGCATGGAAAACGCCAGTCGCAAGTATTCCTATCACCGGTTGAAAGCCATGATCGAACGGCAGAAGGAAAAGTACGGTTGGGAGTTTATTTTCCTGGGTGCGAACATCGATGCGGCCAAGGAAGCTGCCCGGTTCGGCATCGGCGCAGACAGGGCGGTAAACTACAACGCAGATTCCGTTGGGACAGCGGTGATCTACGAAGCTGTCAGCGATGCGGTATGCAGTGTGCGCGCTTCCAAGCCTATGACCAATGGTTGGAGACGTAAGGTGGACGAGGACTATCAGAAAAGAGGCAAGTAATGTACGGAGCGATTTTAGGGGATATGATCGGTAGTCCGTATGAATAGGAGTGAAATATATGGATTATGAAGGATTTGACCCCAAGAAAATTGACCAGTACTGCCAGCAGGCCAAGGTGCTTTACGGCAAAACAGATGCCTACAAGGAATCCCAGCAGAAGCAAAAAAGCCGCACCAAGGAGCGGACAAAGGACCTGGGTGCGCAGGTGATGGAGATGTTTGCCAAGCAGGTTATTGACATCTACACCCAAAAACTGCTATGAAAAACATAAAATTGCCGCTGAGGAAACGAATTCCTCAGCGGCTTTTTGCAATGATTTGATTTTTTGCAGCTATCATATCCCGGTCATCCGGGTAAAGCTGCAGCACATAATTGATCTTACCCAGCAGTTGCATCCGATATGCATCCTCCGGGATATCCAGACCGATTTTCTGCAAATGTTCCCGGATACCAAACTTTCTGCAGTAATATAGCTCCTGCCGCAGCTTGCGGCGGTAGTCTGCAGGGATACTCAGC
>JAFSET010000048.1 GCA_017435615.1 Oscillospiraceae bacterium
CGGCTCCGGCACCATTTCCACCGGTGCGGCCCTCTATAAGAAGGTCAACAACAAGAAGGGCATCGTTGTCTGCAATGTTGGCGACGCTTCCATGGCCCGTGGCCCCGTGTGGGAAGCGCTGAACTTCTCTGCCATGGATCAGTACAAGACCCTTTGGGAAAGCCACAATGACGGCATGCCCATTCTGTACAACATTTTCAACAACTCCTACGGCATGGGTGACCAGACCCGTGGCGAGACCATGGGCCAGGGCTGCATGAGCCGGATCGCCTCCGGTGTCAGCCCCACCCAGTTCCACGCCGAGACCATCGACGGCTACAATCCTCTGGCTGTGATCGACGCTATGGAGCGCAAGCTGGAGCTGCTGCGGAACGGTCAGGGCCCCGTGATGCTGGAAACCATTACCTACCGGTTCTCCGGCCACTCTGTCTCCGATCAGAACGCCTACCGTACTAAGGAAGAGATCGACACCTGGAAGGAAGTGGACCCCATTACCACTTATCCTGCCAGCCTGATCGAAGCCGGCGTCATCACTCAGGAGGAAGTGGATGCCATCCTGGCGGAGACCACCGCCCGTATGACCATGATCTGCAAGGCTGCTGCCGATCCTGAGATCAGCCCCTACTGTGATTTCAAGGCTGATCCTGCCGTTGTGGAGCGCCTGATGTTCTCCAACCAGAGAGTGGAGAAGTTTGACGACCGTGAGCCTGAGGTTTCCTGCCCCAAGGAAGAGGCTGAGGGCTACAAGAAGATCAAGAGCAAGGAGCGCAGCCCCATTGGCGCAGACGGCAAGCCTGTGTCCAAGATGAAGCTGTACAACCTGCGTGACGGCCTGTCTGAGGTTATTTATGACCGGTTCTATGAGGATCCCACCCTGATCGCCTACGGCGAAGACTGCCGTGACTGGGGCGGAGCCTTTGCTGTGTACCGTGGTATGATGGACGCACTGCCTCACTGCCGTCTGTTCAACTCTCCCTTGGCTGAGGGCTCCATTGTGGGTACCGCTGTCGGTTACGCTCTGTCCGGCGGCCGTGCACTGGTGGAATTGATGTATGCTGACTTTATCGGCTGTGCCGGTGACGAAATCTTCAATCAGATGTCCAAGTGGCAGGCCATGTCTGCCGGCATTTTGAAGATGCCCCTGGTACTGCGTGTGTCTGTTGGCTCCAAGTACGGCGCACAGCACTCTCAGGACTGGACAGCTCTGTGTGCTCATATCCCCGGCCTGAAGGTTTGCTTCCCTGCAACGCCTTGGGAGGCTAAGGGCCTGATGGAAACCGCCCTGATGGGCACCGACCCTGTGGTGTTCTTCGAGAGCCAGCGTATTTATGACGTGGGCGAGCAGTTCCACGAGGGTGGCGTTCCTGCTGAGCGCTATGAGATCACTATCGGTGATACCAACAAGGTTCGTGACGGTAAGGATGTTACCATTTTGACCATTGGCGCTGCACTGTACCGTGCAATCGACGCTGCCAAGACTCTGTCCGAGAAGTACGGCATGGAGGCCGATGTGATCAACATTCACTCCCTGGTGCCTCTGGACTACACCAAGATCTTCGAGTCTGTTCGCAAGACCGGAAAGGTGATCTTGGTCTCCGATGCCTGTGCCCGTGGCTCCTACATGAACGATGTGGCACGGAACATCACCGAGCAGTGCTTCGACGATCTGGATGCACCTCCCGTTGTGGTTGGCGCCCGGAACTGGATCACACCTCCCTTCGAGTTTGATGAGTTCTTCTTCCCCCAGGCAAGCTGGATTTTGGATGCCATCAACGAGAAGCTGGTGCCTCTGGCAGGCTACGAAGCCGGAAGCTCCTGCGACGAAGCAGAGACCATTCGTCGTTCCAAGGAAGGCGTGTAAGCCTTTATGGAACTGAAACGAACAGCCAATGCAGGTGTTTTGCTTCAGTTGGACGGAGTCCGTATCCTGTTGGACGGCGTATGCTCTGAGGTGAAGCCCTATTGTGCTACACCGCCTGCATTGCGTGATACGCTGTTGCAGGATCCGCCGGATGCGGTTGCCTTTACCCATACCCACCCGGATCATTACGACCGGCTGTTCGTCTGTGAATATTCCCAAAAGTCCGCAGGCCCTGTGTTAGGGCCTGCGGATGTTCCGAATAGCATAAAAGAGCCGGTAAGTATTGGAAACGTCCGTATCCTTTCGGTTTCGAGCCGTCACCTGGGCAAAACGGAGCCGATCGAGCACCTGAGCTATATTCTGCAAGGCAGCAGAACGGTGTGGTTTATGGGGGACGCTGCTTGTGATGGCTGGCTGGAACGTCAGAATCTTCCAAAGCCGGATGTGCTGATCGCTCCCTACAGCTTTGCCATGGGCAGGGGATGGGAGATCACTAAGGCTTTAAAGCCCCATTTGGTGGTGCTTTTACATCTGCCTGAACGGGGGAATGACCCCTATGGCCTGTGGGAGTCGGTTGAGAAAACGCTATCAGGTGCTGCCCAACCGGCAGTGCTGACGCCGGATATGGCCCAAAGCGTTTACCTGCGATAAATGTCAGGTTGTTACAGTTGACAAACGACCTGCCGAGTGATAAAATTCTGATGCAATCTTTTTAGGAGGAATAAGTTATGATTCATACAAGAGTAATCGTTGTTAAGAACCCTGACGAGATGGGTGTCAAGGCCGCTGACCAGTTCGAGGCCCTGATCCAGAGCAAGCCTGCCTGCGTGATCGGCTTGGCTACCGGCTCCACACCCGTCCCCCTGTATAAGGAACTGATCAGCCGTGAAAAGGCTGGCAAGATCGACTTCTCCCGTGTCCGTTCTGCCAATTTGGATGAGTATAAGGGCCTGGCACCGGATCATCCTCAGAGCTACCGGAAGTTTATGCAGGAGAATTTGTTTGACCACATTTCCATCAAGCCGGAGAACACCATCGTTCCTGACGGCCTGGCTGAGGATGTGGAGGCTATGTGCGCTGCTTATGAAGAGAAGATCGAAGCATGGGGCGGCGTGGACCTGCAGCTTTTGGGCATCGGCCACGATGGCCACATCGGCTTCAACGAGCCTGAGGATCATTTCCCCACAATGACCCACGAGGTCAAGCTCACCGACATGACCATTGATGCCAATAAGCGCTTCTTTGAGTCTATCGACGATGTGCCCAAGTACGCCATTTCTATGGGCATTGGCACCATTATGGCTGCCAAGCAGATCGTGATGGTCGTCACCGGCGCCGATAAGAAGGATATTCTGCATAAGACCTTCTGGGGTCCTGTCACACCGGAGGTTCCTGCATCCATTCTGCAGTTCCATCCCAATGTGACCCTGATTTGCGACGAAGCCGCATACCCCCTGTAATTCAAATATCTAAAGGGCTGTTTATTAAAGGGAAAATAACCAAGCTTATCCGTAGGGACACCCCTCCCGGGGTGTCCGGTACAACAAAACCGGCACGAAAAGTGCCGGTTTTGTTCGGACTGTCGAAAAACCCTGTCATTGCGAGCCAGTGCTCACACTGGCGTGGCAATCCGTTTCTCAAAAGTTTATTTTATTTATTTTTTCAGGGAAAAACATATACTTTTAGGAACGGATTCCCACGTCGCTTCGCTCCTCGGAATGACACGCATTTTCGGAAAAGGTACTTTTTTGACACTCTGAACAAACCGGCACAAAAAGTGCCGGTTTTGTTGTCTATTTTTCTCGTATTAGCGGACACCGCAGGAGCGGTGTCCCTACAAAAATATTTTGAGACAGCCCCTTCAATTTTTGTATGCTCATTTGGGAGACGATTATATGAGGTTTTTGTAACAATGACACACTTGTGGATTTGTTAACTCTTTGGTGTCAACAAGTAGGGGATATGCTGTTGTTTTATTTCTCATTCGTTGACAGATGAGGAAAATATGGTACAATAATAGTATTATAATTTATTTTGGAAGCGTAACCCGTGAAAGGAGATCTGATTATGTTGAAGAAGATGTCGAAAACCGCCGGGTTTATCACGGCCCTTGCTGTGGTTATCGTCCTGTGCATGCTTGTGCTGCCGAATTCCACCCAAGCTGCTACTGTGGATGACCTGACTTATGGTGTTGTAGACGGTGGAGTACGGATCACGGGGTGTTCGAAGGATGCTTCCGGCGAACTGATCATCCCGGATACCATCGACGGGTATCCTGTGACTGAAATTAGCTATTATGCGTTTGAAGATTGTGCTGGTTTGACTGCGGTAACGATCCCGGATGGTATGATCAATATTGGATTTCACGCATTTCGTAACTGTTCTAATTTAACCTCGGTGAGCATTCCGAACAGCGTGACCAGTATTGGATATGGGGCGTTCTATAGTTGCTCCAGCCTGACCTCGGTGGTGATCCCGGACAGTGTGACCAACCTTGCTATGGACTTATTCGCTTACTGCACTAGTCTAACTACAGTAACGATCCCGGACAGTGTAACCGACATTGAATGTCAAGTGTTTGAACATTGTACAAGTTTGGCTTCTATAGAAATCCCATATGGCGTGACCTATATAGGAGATCGTACATTTTCTGATTGCAAAAGTCTTTTATCGGTGATTCTGCCGGCCACGGTAACACGAGTTTATTATTGTGGTTTTGCAGGCTGTGAAAATTTAAATTCGATTTTCATCCCAAACAGCTTGACTGAAATTGATGAAGCGGCCTTTTCGGGATGTTCACGGCTATCGTCTGTATATATTTCTGATATTTCTTCTTGGTGTAATATCGAATTTGCTGATTTAACTTCCAATCCAATGTATTTTGCTGACCGGCTGTGCCTGAATTATCAGGAGATTTCAGGAGATTTTACTGTCCCTGATGGCGTGAAAACCATTCCGAGCGAAACGTTTAAGAACGCAAAAAAACTTACATCCATTTCTCTTCCAAGCACCCTGGAGACTATTGAAACGAAGGCATTTTCCAATTGTACCGAATTGAGAAATTTGGTTATTCCCGACAGTGTGATTGATATCCAGGATAAAGCATTTATTGGCTGTACATGGCTTAGCTCGGTGACCATTGGAAACGGTGTAACCAACCTTGGTGATTATGTATTCTCTGACTGTACAAGACTTGCTTCGGTTACCCTCGGCAACAGTATAACAGACATTGGTGATTATGCATTTTCCGGATGCACTCGGCTGACTTCTATTACCATTCCTAACAGCGTGACGAGTATTTCTTTAGGCTTGTTTGAAGATTGTACCGGCCTGACTTCTGTTACGCTTCCTGATAGTGTGACCGACATTGGTGGGAGTGCGTTCTTTAACTGTACGAGCTTGAAATCAATAACCATTCCTGACAGCGTAACCAGCATTGGAGGATTTTCATTTGCATATTGCCTGAGCCTTGATTCAATATTCATACCCAATAGCGTAACAAGTATTGGAGAAGGCGCGTTCTCCGAATGCGAGAATATTAGAATCGCAACACTTCCTGATGGCGTTACAAGTATTGCTTATGCCACATTTGCTTCGTGCAGCAGTCTTTATGATGTGTCAATTCCGGACAGCGTGACCAGCATTGGCATGGATGCATTCTATTACTGTAAAAGCCTAAGCTCTGTGACAATTCCGGAAGGTGTAACTGAAATTGAACCCTACGCATTCAAGGGCTGTGCCAATCTAACATCCATAACGATCCCGGACAGTGTAACCAGCATTGATGGGGGCGCATTCTCTGATTGTACAAAGATAGCTTCACTGTCTATTGGAGAAAGCGTAACGAATATCGGATATTACGCATTTTCAAGATGTATAAACCTAACGTTCGTAACTATTCCCAATAGTGTAATCAACATTGAATATGGAGCATTTTCTGACTGTGATAGCCTGACATCTATTACCATTCCAGAAAATGTGACTAATATTGAATTCGGCGCATTTTCTGGTTGTGATAGTTTGACCGGGATATGGGTAAGTGATAATAATTCGAATTACAGCAACGATAAAAAAGGCGTGCTTTATAACAAAGACAAAACTGTGCTTGTTCAGGCCCCCGTTTCTGTTTGGGGGAACTATATCATTCCTGATGGTGTGACCGCTATCGGACAGTTCGCGTTCGATGGCTGTTCAGACTTAACCTCGGTGGTTATTCCGGACAGCGTAACGGAAATTGGTTTTGCAGCCTTTAGTAATTGCAGTAAATTAACGACGGTGAATATTCCCAACGGTATGACCAGTATCAGCGTTGGTGCTTTTGACGGCTGCACAGGGCTGAAATCTGTCACGATTCCGGACAGTGTAACAGCCATTGACGAGTATGCATTCGCCTCGTGCTTCAACCTACAATTGGTGATGATTCCAGATAGTGTCACCAGTATTGAAGCTTTTGCTTTTAATGGTTGCAGACTGTCAGATGTGTGCTACACCGGAACGCAGGAGCAATGGAAGAAGATTCATATCGATTTTGCTAACGACAATCTGTTGAATGCCACGCTGCATACTGGCTCAGCCGCAGTATATATTTCCGATCTTCCGGTTGAAAAACATGTTATGGCTGGATTTTCTGTAGAGCTTACAGCCCCGGCTGTGGGATTGGGCCTGAAATATCAGTGGCAATACAGAGTATCCCCAAAGGGAAGCTGGAAGGCTGCCTCTGCTGCCGGTAATAAAACTGCGACATTGCAGCTTCCTGCGTCTGTAAGCCGAAACGGCTATCAGTATCGCTGTAAGGTTACGGATGAAAACGGAAAAACCAAGTACAGCAATGCCGTTACACTCATTGTATTTGGTATCAAAACACATCCAAAAGATCAGTATATGCTTGCCGGTAAAACAGCCCAATTTACAGTTGACGCAACCGGAAAAACGGTGTCATTCCAATGGCAGTACAGAACTTCCCCTACAGGAAACTGGAAAACGGCATCTGCCCCCGGAAATAAAACCGCTACATTGCGCGTGCCAGCCACGGCATCACGGAATGGGTATCAGTACCGCTGTTTGATCACGGAACGATCTGACGGTAGCATGTGGGTCTCCGACGTTGCAACGCTGAAGATCGTGACACTGAAAGTCACCACACAACCTGCAAACAAGTATCTGCCTGCCGGGAATACTGCGAAGTTTACTGTCAAAGCCAGTGGTACGGGGCTTGCCTACCAGTGGCAGTACCGTACTTCTTCCAAGGGAAGCTGGAAAAACGCATCTGCTACGGGCAACAAGACGGCTACATTGAGCGTTCCTGTTACTGCCGCAAGAAACGGCTACCAGTATCGCTGCAAGATCACCGACAAGTACGGCAACGTGATCTATTCTAATGCCGCTACCTTGAAGATTGTGACTTTGAAGATCACCACCCAGCCGTCCTCTGTGACACTGGCCAAGGGTAAGACAGCCACCTTCAAAGTGGTCGCCAATGGAACAGGCCTTACTTATCAGTGGCAGTACCGTACTTCTGCCAAGGGTGCTTGGAAGAAAGTCACAGCCACAGGCAATAAGACCGCTACTTTAAAAGTACCGGTCACTGCCGCAAGAAACGGCTACCAATACCGCTGTGTTATCACAGACAAATACGGCAATACGATCTACTCCAATGCCGCAACCCTGAAAGTGAAAAAGTAATGTGCGTAATTCCGGGATGGCTTAACTTGAAGCTGTCCCGGATTTGCTTGTAGGGACACCGCTCCGCGGTGTCCGTATAACTTGACCCTGCTGCACCATCGGCGGACACCCGGGGACGGGTGTCCCTACACATATATACGTAAAAATTCCGGGATAGCGTAATTTACGCCATCCCGGATTTATCTATGTTTTATTTGCCCTGTGCCATCTTGATGATGATATCGGCACATTCGTCCAGGCCCACGGTGCTGCTGTTCAGGCACACATCGTAGTTCTGAGCGGTGCCCCATGTACGGCCGGTGTAGTGCTGGTAGTTGACGCGGCGGCGCTTATCCTTTTCCTGCAAACGGGCCTCAGGGCTTTTCTCCGATTCGCCGTAGAGTCGTACGATCCGATCTGCCCGGAAGTCCATATCCGCATGAATAAACACATGCAGGCAGTCTTTACGGTCCTTGAGGATATAGTCAGCGTTACGGCCAACGATCACACAGGGGCCTTTGTCCGCAAGCTGCAGGATCACATTGCACTGGATGTTCCAAAGGAAATCCGCAGTGGACAAACCGTTCATAACCCCGGGAACACCCTGGTGGGCAAAGGCGTAGGAGAAAAAGCTTTTTCCGGGAGAGTGCTCTCCGTGCTCCTCCACATACTGCGGGGCAAAACCGGATTCCATTGCGATCTGGTCTACCAGCTCCTTGTCATAAAAAGGAATTCCCAATTCTTCCGCAACTTTTCGGCCGATGCTGCGGCCGCCGCTGCCGAATTCACGGCTGATGGTGATGATGTTCTTTTCCATACACAGTCCTCCCGTGGCTTTTTTCTTTATTATAACTGCATACAGGTCAATTGTCAAAGGTAAAAAAACAAAGTAAAAGCCATTGTTTTATCAGGTAAAATATGGTATAATACTTAAATGAAATCATAGCAAAGAGGTGCCTTTATGGAACAAATTATTCAGGCTCTAAGCTTGGAGCTGAAGCAAAAAGAAGAATATGTGGCCAATGTGGTGCAGCTTTTGGACGAGGGGAATACCATTCCTTTTATCGCCCGTTACCGCAAAGAGCTCCACGGCAGTATGGATGATACGGTTTTGCGTACGCTGGAGACCAGATTGCAGTATCTGCGCAATTTGTCAGCCCGTAAGGAAGAGATCATCAAAGCCATCGACTCTCAGGGAAAGCTGACAGAGGAGCTGACAGCACAGATCATGGCTGCTGCAACTTTAGCAGAAGCAGAGGATCTGTACAGACCCTATAAGCAAAAACGTCGCACCCGGGCAACCGTGGCCAAAGAAAAGGGCCTGGAGCCTTTGGCATTGGCTGTTTTTGAGCAGGACGGTCAGGACCCGGCTGTGCTTGCTGCCGATTACATTGACCCTGAAAAAGGTGTGGAAACGGTGGAGGATGCGCTGGCCGGCGCGTCGGATATTATTGCGGAAATGATCTCCGACGATCCGGATATCCGAAAAGCCCTGCGTCAAAAGATGGAACGGCAGGCTATTATGACGGTGCAGGCAGACGATCCGGAGAAAGAAAGCGTCTATGAACTGTATTATAACTTTTCTTCGCCGGTCAGCCGTTTGCAAAATCACCAGATCTTAGCCATCAACCGGGGCGAAAAGGAGGACTTTTTAAAGGTCTCCATTACACTTCCCGGCGTGGAGGGTCAGGCGTTGGTTTGCCGCTGCGCCCTGAAGCCGACAGCACAGGTCAGCCAGTTTGTCCGTGCTGCTGCCGTAGATGCCTATGATCGTCTGATCGCCCCCAGTGCAGAGCGTGAAATGCGCAGCGCCCTGACAGACCGGGCGGCGGAATCTGCCATTTCCAACTTTGCCTTGAATTTGAAGCCGTTGCTGCTGGCTCGTCCGGTCAAGGGCTTTGTGACCATGGGCCTTGATCCCGGATACCGTAATGGCTGTAAGGTAGCTGTCGTGGATGGCACAGGCCGTGTGCTGGATACCTCTGTCGTGTATCCGACCTTTTCCCAAAACAAAAAGCAGGAGGCTATTGTCATCCTGTCCAATATGATCCGAAAGCACGGTGTTAAGCATATTGCCATTGGCAACGGTACGGCGTCCCGTGAAACGGAGGCTATGACTGTCGAAATGCTGAAAAACCTGCCGGGTGTCAGTTATATGATCGTCAACGAGGCCGGTGCTTCCGTATATTCCGCTTCTGAGCTGGCGGCCAAGGAATTCCCGGATTTTGACGTCAATTTGCGTTCGGCGGTGTCTATTGCGCGGCGGCTGCAGGACCCCTTGGCTGAGCTGGTGAAGATCGAGCCTAAGGCAATCGGTGTTGGACAGTATCAGCACGATATGCCTCAGAAACGACTGGATGAGGCGTTGGGCGGCGTTGTGGAGGACTGCGTCAACGCGGTAGGCGTGGATGTCAACACCGCTTCTGCCAGCTTGCTGCAGCAGGTATCCGGACTAAACGGCACTACTGCGAAAAACATAGTGGCATACCGGGAGGAAAACGGTGCGTTTACTTCCCGCAGTCAGCTTAAAAAAGTACCGAAACTGGGACCGAAGGCCTACGAGCAGTGCGCCGGCTTCCTGCGTGTCCCTGAAAGTAAGGAAATTATGGACAACACCGGTGTTCACCCGGAGTCCTACGAGGCGGCACGCAAGCTGCTGACGCTCTGCGGCTATGATCAAAAGGATGTGGCCAGTGGCTCTATTGGAGAACTGAGCAGCCGCTTTGAGGAATTTGGACCGGAGAAGGCTGCAGAGGCCTGTGGCGTGGGCGTTCCCACCCTGGAGGATGTGGTCAAAGAGCTGTTGAAACCGGGCCGTGATCCCCGTGATGACCTGCCTGCACCCATTCTGCGCACAGATGTGCTGGAAATGAAGGACCTGAAGGCCGGCATGGTTCTGTCCGGCACAGTTCGAAATGTCATTGATTTTGGCGTGTTCGTGGATATTGGTGTCCATCAGGATGGCTTGGTCCATATTTCACAGGTGGCTACGCACAAGGTTCGCCATCCCTCTGAGGTTGTTCAAGTCGGTGATATCGTGAAGGTGATGGTGCTGGATGTGGATGAGAAGCGCAAGCGTATCAGCCTGACTATGAAAAATCTTCCCAAAGAAGTATAATGAAAAGTGGGTGCCGGTGGCACCCACTTATTTTGCATAATAGTCACACAGAAGTATCAAATTGCTGATCAAAATGAATTCGTCGGTAATCTCGTTCATTTGTTGAATGTTTTTTTCTGTTGGCGTTTTTCCGGAAGTGTTTTGAATGATTTTGTACTGGCGGTCGTTGTCTGTTACGCAGGCAACACCCTCACAGATCCAACTTCCGTCAGGGAAAATCGCATAACCGATGTATGCCGGATCAAAAATATCCTGACCTAAATAGTTGAGGTCTGTGGAAATGCCCATCAAATTCAGTACGGTTGGCACAAGATCGGCTGTGTTCATTGTTTTAGTCACTTCCATTTGTGGACCGTTGTGTGACCAAATAAAGCAGGGCGTTTTTTCCAGCAAAAGCTGCTGTCCTTCCTGAAGACCGGAATGTTTAAGCAGGTCGGCATCATTTTGATAACCGTAGGTGTAGTGATCTGTCATGGCAACGATCACTGTGTTTTCCAACATGCCGTGCTCGGACATCTCCTGCAGAAGCCGCTGGAAAAAGTCATCAACAAGCCGTGCTTTTGCCCGGGCACAGTCCTCTTCTTCGCTGGAGAACATCCCTTTGTATTCCGGATGAACAGAAAGGGCGTATTCAGATAGATCCTCGGAGTAGAGGTAGCTCATATGTGCCGAACGGGTGATGACCGTGTTAAATGTCTGACCGGATCTAAAGAAAAGCTTTTCCATATCCGGAAGTTCAAACAGCAGCTCTTCATTATAAAGTGCCTTTTTATTTGCTAAAGAATAAAAATCGTTGTAGTTTCGATATCCGATCGCAGGCTCAAGTTCGCCTCTGCTGTAAAAATCGGGATCGTTGTAATGAAATACCTCTGCGGTATATCCTGCGTTTGTTAACTGATTGGCGATGGTTTGATCGAAGTTGTTTTCCAAGAAATTGAACACATAGCTGCCAGATGTGGGTAAATACAGACCGGTGTTCATACAGAATTCAGAATTCAATGTTCTTGCGCCACCGTAGCCAGGCGTGTAAAACTGTGTAAATTGAATACCTTGGTGCATCATATTCCAAATGGTTGGGGTATGCGTTTCATCGATGAGCCAATCATCCATAGACTCCATCAGTACGAAAACGACATTTTTGCCCTTGAAAATACCGGTCATTTCGTTTTCTTTGTGGGACTGTCGTTTTTCAAAGTACTGGTCGATCTTTTGCCGATGTTCGGCAAGCTCCTTCGTATATTCCTCAGTCAAGGGGTAGATGCCATTGACCAGCAGATCCCGGAAGGTTAATTGATATACACCACAAACATCGTATGCTGCCTTGGCATTGAGCATCGTATCGTATGCTTCCTCATAGGCTTCATCTATCTCAGATTGCGTTGTGGAGGGAATTTCTTCGTGATTTTCCGCAAAAACCACAGCCGGGGTCAGGAACAATCCCAAAATACATACGGCGCTGCAGATCAGTGCAGAAAGACGGGGGAGGGGACGGCGGACAATGGCCGGATAGTAGCGTACAAGAAACACGCCTATGGTGCCGGCGATGATACCAAGAAGCCACCAGTGGATGGGGAAGGATATCAAAACATCTCCAATAAAGCCTGCGCCCTCACCGGCATACAGCAATGTGCTCAGCCACATCATCTTTCCAAACACATGGTAATATCCAGCCTGCGTCATGGACCAAAGCAGATGGACGTAAAAAGTGACACCAAAGACGATCCGACTTGTTTTCCGGGGGAACAGTAATACAAAGCTGGCCTGAAGTGCAGACCAAAGCAGACCAAATATCAGCGGAAGCACGGTAGACGGTTGCAGCAGGCATAGACTTAAAAGCTCGATCAGCATATATGCTGCGGAAATGCATGCAAATTGACCGATTCGAGATGCGCCAATGCTTGCGAAAAACTGCTGGATTTTTTTCTTTCGTTCCGGACTCAAATCTATGCCTCCCTTCAAAAAGAATACGGTGGTAGTATACCACCGTATTCCGAAAAAAACAATATCAAAGTTTTGCAGGTGCAGCTTTTTCGTATAAATTCACAAGCTGTTTGGCGGCTTCAGCCATTTTTTGCATACCGGAAAAGACGTTTTCAGCGTTGTAGGCCGATAAGTATTGGTCAGCCTCCAAGGTGAAATATCCGGTGTAGCCGATATCCTTTAGTGCTTGTACGATGCCACCAAAATCAACAGACATGGTAAAAGGAAGCTGGTGGCTGTCGTGCCAACGATCATTGTCATGAATATGTAAAGCCTGAAGCCGGTGACCCAAGGCCCGGATCATATTGGCTGCACCACTGCCGGAGCCACACATTTCTCCGTGACCGATGTCTAAACAGGCCACGAAAGAGTCGTCGTTTACGACGTCTATATGTTGGCAAAAGCTTTCAGAGGTAGCGCAGGCGGCGAAGCTTGACTGATCTGCAATATTGTCCCAGTTCCACATGTTTTCCGTGGCAATTTTTACACCGCAGGCTTTGGCAAAGGGCAAAAGCTCCAGGTAAAACTCTGCATTTTCTTCCGGCGTTTTGTTGTTGTCCGGATGAATCACGCAGATGTTACCGCCTGCTTCGGCGGTACATTCGATCGCACGCTTCAGGTAAGACCGAATTTGAGGGACATTGGTAGGGAAGGGGGCGTGGGACTGATTGCAGTGGATGCCGTTGTCCTCTCCGATTTTTCTAAGCTCCCGGACAAAATCTAAGTATCCGGACCCGGAAAGGGGGTGACCGGTATCGATGCACTGTCTGGTAGACCAATCATACTTACACATGGAAAAAAGGGAAAAATCCCAGGCATCGAAACCTGCTTTCGCATAAAGCTCAACCGCCTTATGTTCTCCAATAATGGCGGCAGCGGAGGCAATTTCTGTAGATATTTTCATATTTGTGAACCATCCTTATACCCGTATTCCACAGGGCAGTCGTAGCCATCCGCAGCAGCTACAGAAAATTCATCGCGTATTTCGTTGAGAAGCTTTGAATTGCTCATCATATCGGCTGTGGCACCGGCCAGTACCTTTGCTGCATACAGCAATCCTTTGTGCGCAATGGAAGATTTGCCAATGGAGACATTTTGCCAGGAATGTCCGGGAGACCCGGAGACCCAGGTGACGGCGGTAAATTGTGCCGTGGGAGTCAGCCAACTGACATCACCTACATCGGTTGATCCGGGGTTGAAGGCAGTACTGCGATCATAAGGGAGAATGAAATCGTTCAGTGCCTTTGTGCCGTCCTGTGTCTGTTTTCGGACATACGCTTGCAGCTTGGGATCGTCCTCAGTGCGTTGACCGGGAAGCTGCGTAGAATGGAAAGTATCTTTTAGCTGCTGGGCAAAGCACCATTCTTCTGATGTATAGGCAGGCAGGGGAGCTTGCTGCAGATTTTCGCTGAGCACCTGTTCTATCACAGTATTGGACAGCGTGTTGGAGGTGCCGTCGATCTGCCGCCAGGAAACTGCAGTTTCTGTCATCAGTGCTGCGCCCTGAGCGATTTTGTGGACACGCTCCAAAAGTTGCTTGGCCTGTCGTACTGTACGCTCACGGACCATATAGATCAGCTTGGCGGTGGGTTGTACTACATTAGGGGACAGGCCGCCTGGGTCACTGTAGCTGTAGTGGATAGAGGCGCTTTTGCTCATATGCTCCCGTAAAAACTGCACGCCTACATTCATCAGCTCGGCAGCATCCAGTGCAGAACGTCCGTTTTCCGGATCACCGGCAGCGTGAGCGGACAGGCCCCGGAAGCTGTATTCATATTGCAGACAGGCGGCGCAGGAACCGGTAGTGACCTCGTTGACGTCACCGGGATGCCAGCACAGTGCCGCATCCAGTTCGGCAAATATACCCTCACGGGCCATAAAGGTTTTGCCGGCGCAGCCTTCTTCGCCAGGACAGCCGTAGAATATAACGGTTCCCTGTAGCTGATCTGAGCAAATAGCTTCCTTAATGGCGTATGCAGCAGCTAAGGATGCTGCGCCTAAGAGATTGTGACCGCAGCCATGGCCGTTTCCGCCTTGGACCAAAGCCTGTTTTTCTGCGGAACAGGGAACTTGAGAAAGACCGGACAGGGCATCGAATTCGCCTAAAATACCAATAACAGGTTTGCCGGAACCAAATCTGCCGGAAAAGGCAGTGGGGATACCGGCAATCTGTTCAGTTATCTCAAAACCCAGCTCTTTCAGTAGTTCAATATAAGCATCTGCAGAATGGATTTCTTCCATAGAAAGCTCTGCCAAGGCCCAAATGCGGTCACTTAAATCTGTAAAGATCTTGCTTTTGTCTTCAATGGTTTGATATAGATGGGTTTTATCCATAATTACAGTACCTTGGACAGAAAATCCTGTAGCCTGGGGTGGCAAGGGTGGTCAAACAGCTTTTCAGGAGCTGCTTCTTCCAGTATTTTACCGTCAGCCATAAAGACGACGCGGTTTCCTACCTCCCGGGCAAAGCCCATTTCGTGTGTCACCACAACCATGGTCATACCCTCGGTAGCCAGCTCCTTCATAACCTCAAGAACCTCGCCAACCATTTCCGGGTCCAAAGCAGAGGTAGGCTCATCAAACAGCATTACCTCCGGATCCATCATCAATGCCCGGACAATGGCGATCCGCTGTTTTTGTCCGCCGGAAAGTTGAATGGGATAAGCGTCGGCACGGTCCTCAAGACCTACACGCTTTAAAAGGGACATTGCCTTTTCCGTTGCATCCTGCTTAGACATTTTCTTGACCTTCATAGGAGCCAGGATCATGTTGTCCAAAATGGTTTTATGGGGAAACAGGTTGAAGTGCTGGAAGACCATACCCATCTTTTCCCGGTGAGTATCGATATTGACCTTCACAACAGCACCGGTTTCATCTTTATACTTTTTCTTGGTGATATCTACGCCATGGAACCAAATGGAACCTTCTGTAGGGACTTCCAAAAGGTTCAGACTGCGTAAAAGGGTACTTTTACCGGAACCGGACGGCCCAATGACCACCATAACATCGCCTTTGTTGATGTTGACAGAAACATCATCCAAAGCATGCAGAGAACCTTTGTTGTAGTACTTCTTTAAGTTTTTGACTTCAATCAGCTTATCTCCGGTCACCGCGGCTCATCCTCCTTTCAAAGTATGCAATGATCTTGGATGTGGGGAAGGTTAGACAGAAATAAACGCAGGCTGCAATGATCAAGGCCTCCGCAATGGTAAAGGTTGCGGCCTTTACTGAGTTAACTGCCGACATGATTTCCTGCACACCAATAGTCCAGCAGATCGAGGACTCTTTGATAATGGTCACAAATTCGTTGGCAATAGCAGGCAAAATGTTTTTGATCGCCTGAGGCAGGACCACATGCTGCATAGTCTGCCACTGGGACATACCAAGGCTTCTGGAAGCCTCTGTCTGACCCAGGTCAATGGACTGAATACCGGAACGGATGATTTCGCTTAAGTAGGCAGCCGAGTTCAGGGACAAGGCAATTACACCGGGAATAAACCGTTCAAAACGGATAAATCCGAACATTTTAAAGGTGGGCAGATCGATGTCTGCCAGCAATACGTGATACACGATGAACAGTTGGACCATCAGGGGCGTCGCACGGAAGACTTCCACATAAACAGAGGATACACCCTTTAAAATATGAGATTTGGACATCCGCATCAACGCAATGATCATTGCCAAAATGAAGCCAAACAGGACAGTGAACAGGGACAGCATAACGGTGCACACCAGGCCCTCTTCGAACATTGTCCAATATTTCAGTGTTTTTTGAAATCCTTCAATGGAAAGCATAGGCAGCTCCTTTCAGTGAACATTCCCCGGAAGAAGAACTTCCGGGGAACATACAGTATTATTCTTATTCGGTGACAGCCTCGGTGGTGTCTTCGGTGGGAACCTCGCCCTCCTCGTTCAGAACGCCTTCGTACTTTTCGCCGGTGGCCAGCTCGTTAGCCTCGGCGACGAAGGTTGCCATGGAGCCATCTTCGATAGCAGCCTGAATAGCCAGGTTCACAGCAGCCAGCAGGGGAGCGTTGCCTTCCTTCACGCCGACAACAGAGCCTTCCTGATCATAGGGAACCTCAAACAGAACCACCAGATCGGTGTAGGTCTTGGCGTAGGTCTCAGCAACAACGGTCTCAACAAATGCGCCGTCCAGCTTGTCGTTGATAACTTCAGCAACAATATCGGTAACCTTTGCCAGCTCAACAATGTCAGCGTCAGGGGTGTTGGCAACAGCCAGGTCATACTGGATGGAAGCAGTCTGTGCGCCAATCTGATATTCAGCCTTATTGGCGTCAGCCAGGGAAGCGAACTTTTCCTGGTTGTTCTTGCTGGTCACGAAGGACTGACCGCCCTCATAGTAAATCACGGAGAAGTCCATTGCGCCTTCACGGTCAGGATCGGGGGAGTAACCGGCCATACCGATATCGGCATTGCCCATGCCCAGCTCAGTGATGGTGCCGTCAAAGTCCATGGGGACGATTTCCAGCTCCAGGCCGATGTAGTCAGCAATGTACTGAGCCAGCGCGATGTCGAAGCCAGCTAAAGTGGGATTGCCGTCGGCATCCAGTGCGTAGAACTCATAGGGAGCAAAGTCGGGGGAGGTAACCATGGTCAGCTTGCCCTCGTTGATGGTCTCGATCAGGGGCTTGAGCTCATCGATGGTCATAGAAGCGTAATCGGTGCCGCCGTCAGTGGGGGCTTCGGTTGCGCCGTCGGTGGGGGCCTCAGTTGTATCAGAAACAGGAGCCTCAGTGGTGGTGGGTGTGGAATCGGAAGATCCGCATCCGGCGAACAGACCCAAAACAAGGATCAAGGACAGTGCGATTGCGAGTAACTTTTTCATTTTCATTATCTCCTTTTTTGTCGCGCCGTGAGGCGTGCTTGATGGTCGTATTATACATCGAATATTATTCATTGTCTATTGACTATCCATACAAGTATTTGCTGTTTTGAATGTATTTCACAGTTGAACATACACAAAAATATTCATTTATTAACAGTATATACGCATATTCACTGTAAATATTCAGTTTTTGAAATGAATAAGTATGCAGTATATGATGAATAAAAAATCCCCATCCCTTTTGTCGTTCCCGACTGGGGATGGGGATGCACGGTTTTGACAGGGGCGTACCCGGTTCCAATTTCAAAATTACTCCGTTGGGGCTTCCGTAGGGGCCTCAGTGGGCGCTTCCGTAGGAGGCTCGGTGGGGGCCTGCGTCGGAGCTTCTGTGGGTGCTTCCGTAGGGGCTTCCGTCGGAGCTTCTGTCGGTGCCTCTGTAGGTTTCTCGGTTGGCTTTTGCGTCGGAGCCTCAGTGGGCACTTCCGTAGGTGGCTCGGTCTCCTCACCAATGATCTTGCAGATCACCTTGTCTCTGGAACTGTAAACATCTGTGGATTCCAGGATGCGTTCGATTTCCTCGTCTGTTTCCTTATCGTACTTTACACGGTAGCCTTGGGATTTGTAACCGGTATAAGGATCGGTGATAACATCTCCGTCCTCGTAACCCTTTTCGTTGTCGGCTTCCATTTCCTTGTAGATCGTATCGTAGGAGTAGGTTTCCAGCCACACACTTTCAAACTTGACATAATAGTCTTTTGTATCTGTGCCGATCAGGCTAACGGTTACATTGCCGTATTCTGCGGAGGCTTCAATGCGGATCGGATATTCCGCATTATTTTTGAACTTGAAATCAATGCCATTCCAGAAAACAGTGGCATCTGTGCTAAGGGGTGTATAAGAGGATGCGTAGCCGTGACATTCACGCTCGATGATCTCCAGGTCAGCAACAACTGTGCAGTAATAAAGGGTAGAGGTAACCTGGCAGATGCCTCCACCGTAATCCAAAACCGTTTGACCGTTTACATAGGAAGCACCGGGGCGGTATCCTTTGTCAGCGGTGCGTTCGCCCAGTGTTTCATTGTAGCTGAAGACATCTCCAGGGAACATAACAACACCGTTGATAGCTTCGCAAGCCAGCCGCAGGTTTTCGTTACGGTCATAGTTGCTGCCGGCGCTGGTGGTATAGGTTGCTAAAACATCTCTGTAAAGCAGTGCCTCCAATTCATCCCGTGTGACCTTGGGTGCAGTCCATTGGAAGGGGATCTCAACAGTTTGCCCATATGTTAGTTTGGAAATTGCTTCGGCGGCCTGAGTGGTATCGATGCCGTAGCCGTATGTGCCGCCGACAACCTCGAAGGTTTCTTCATCCATAACTGCGTCGACTGCGTCCGTGTTATGCTCGGATGCGATCTTTTCAACATCCAGGGGGTCAGGCTCGGTAATGGGGCACTGATACTGCACCTCCAAAAGACCTTCGCTGTAGCCATTTATAACAGCTTCAAGCAAAATGTTCAGATCCAAATACAAACCGGGCTGACCAATGGTAACAGACAGCGCCTGAGAGGCATCCTCGTCGATTTCCTCCAGGGATTGGGGTGCGTTGCCGGTGATTTCAAAGGTGGATTGGGTCAGCGTGGAGGTGTAAAGGGGAGTAAACTCATTCAAAATTTCCAGAATTTGATTTTGATCTGCAGTGATGAATTCGGTGATGTCAAGTGCCTGAACGGAATCACCTTCTTGTGAATTCTCCACAGCCGCATTGACGGCTGCTTCCACATCCAAAGCAATGCAGGAAGCGGTAGGCGGAATTAGAAGGCTGTTGTCATCCATGCGCACAGTCATGGGATGCTCGCTGTAAAGCTCATCAAAGGATGACTGTAGTGCCTGTTCTGCCTCTTTTCTTGTCATACCGCTGACATCCAGACCTGCGATCGTCAGCTTGGAGGCGATGACCTGATTGTCACGCAGAGTATTATAAACGAGAATACTGCCAATCACGGCAATCAGAACCAACGCGCAAATGCAAACGATCAAAATGACCGTGGATTTATTGCTGCCAGGCTTGGCATACTTTCCTTTCTTGGGTGAGGTGGGCTTGGACAGAGTGTTGAATGTGCTTTCCAGCTCTTTGATTTCCTTATCGTTAGGAAGCTGCTGGGTAATGCTTTCATCCATGATGACCCACTCCTTTCTGTAATAAAATGTCGATATCCCGGGTATTCTACCACAAATATCAGGAAAACGCAATATTATATTTGAAGGCAGTCATGATATCTTGCAACAAATACTTTGGATTGTTTTAAGCTGTCTACGCCGGAAACGAGTTTTAAGCGCAGGGTAGGCACTTTGGCATTGGCTACAAAGAGCACCCGGGCTTTGTAATCCGGATCAGCGCACAGTTTGCTGACAGCATCGAAATTTAATTCACGCAGGACGAAAAGAACGTCAGATGCTTTTTGCTTGATATCCGTGATGCCTGCACGACGGGCGTTGGCACGAAGCAAAGCGATGTCTACCAAATTTAATACACCCTTTGGCGGTTCGCCGTAGCGGTCAACGATCTCATCGAGCAGATCATCGGCATCTTCCTGGTTGCGGATAGCTGCCATCCGGCGGTACAGATCCATTCGTTCCTCTCCACGGCTGACGTAGTTTTGGTCTACATTGGCAGTTACATTCAAATCAGCCGTACAATCCGGTTCCTTGGGGGCTTCGCCCTTTTCTTCCAAAACTGCTTCATCCAGCAGCTTTAAATACATATCATAGCCCACACTCATCATATGGCCGGACTGTTCAGCGCCTAACAGATTACCTGCGCCGCGAATTTCCAGATCCCGCATGGCGATTTTGAAGCCGGAGCCAAATTCGGCGAAATCCCGTATGGCAGACAGCCGTTTCTCCGCAATTTCCGTCAAAGCCTTATCAGGGCGGAAGGTAAGGTATGCGTATGCACGCCGAGTGGAACGGCCGACACGGCCACGGAGCTGATGAAGCTGGCTTAAGCCAAAGCGGTCCGCGTTTTCGATGATCAGGGTGTTGACGTTGGGAATGTCCAGACCGGTTTCAATGATAGTGGTGCATACAAGCACCTGGATTTCTCCATCAGCCATAGCCTGCATCACATCGCTGAGGGCATCCTCACCCATTTTTCCGTGGGCAACGGCCACAGATAGACCGGGAATTCGGCGTTTTAGCGCAGCAGCGCATTGGTCGATGGTTTCCACACGGTTGTGCAGATAGTAAACCTGGCCGCCACGTTCTACCTCCCGGCGAATGGCATCATCCAAAATTGCGTTGGAATGTTCGGTGACAAAGGTTTGTACAGGGTACCGGTCAGCCGGGGGAATTTCAATGGTGGACATATCCCGGATACCGGACAGGGCCATGTTGAGGGTACGGGGGATAGGGGTTGCGGAAAGTGTCAGCACATCCACACCCTGGGAGATTTCCTTCAGCCGCTCTTTGTGACTGACACCAAACCGCTGCTCTTCGTCTACGATTAAAAGACCCAGATCCTTGAACTGGACAGATTTTTGAAGCAGCTTGTGGGTTCCGATGATCAAATCAAGTTGTCCGGCCCGGAGGTTTTCCAGAGTGCGTTTTTGCTGGTTTGCGGTGCGAAAACGGCTGAGTACGTCAATATTCACAGGAAAACCTCGGAACCTTGCGACAGCAGTTTGGTAGTGCTGCTGTGCCAAAACGGTCGTTGGCACCAAAATCGCTACCTGCTTGCCATCCATGATAGCCTTCATAACAGCGCGCAGTGCCACTTCGGTTTTGCCGAAGCCTACATCACCGCAAAGCAAACGGTCCATGGGGATCGGTGCTTCCATATCGGCCTTGATTTCGCTGATACAGCGAAGCTGGTCGTCTGTTTCCGGGTATGGGAAATTGTCCTCAAATTCTGCTTGCCAAGGGGTATCTGCAGCGAAGGCAAAGCCTTCCTGTCTTCTCCGGGCAGCATAAAGCTTGATCAGCTCGCCAGCCATATCCTTAGCGGCTTTTCTGGCCCGGGCTTTTGTTTTCTGCCAGGTATCCGTTCCGATCTTGTTTAAACGGACATTTGTGTCTTCACCACCGCCGCCAATATATTTGCTCACAAGGTCCAACTGTGTAGCCGGTACAAACAGCGTATCAGAGCCCTGGTAAGCAATCTTGACATAGTCCTTTACGGCACCGTCCACACGGATCTGCTCCATAGCTACAAAGCGGCCAATACCGTAGTTTTCGTGGACCACCAGATCACCTGGGGTCAGATCGGTGAAGGAATTGAGCTTTTGACGATTGGTGGCAGTTTTCTTTTTCCGGTTGGGAGCATTGGTCTTTGCCATCAACTGTCCTTCGGACAAAATGGCAAGATGGGCATCGGTGTACTCCATTCCGTAAGGCAAAGTACCCTCTGTCAGATAGATCTGTCCAGGCTCAGGCATAGACTGCAGGGGAATGGCAATGGATGCGCGAATGTTCTTATCGGTCAGCATCTGCTGCAGAAGCTGGGCTCTGTGCATACTTCCGCAAAGCACCAAACTGGAAAAACCAATATTCTGATAGTGCGCAAGATCTGCTGCCGCTGTATCCAGGCTTCCACCGTAGCCGGGAAGCTGTTTGGCAGAAAAAGGCAGCAGTGTTTTGGGAGGACATTCCTCCGGATAGGCTGAGCCGGGGAAGGTGTCCATATAAACTACAGCTTTTCCGTAGAGCTGATGGCAGAAATCCTCCCATTGACTAACATAGTCACACAGCTCTCCGGCTAAAAGACCTGCCTGGAGCATACTGTCAAGCTGCAGACCGATTTCCTCCACCCGGGTACGGGCAGTGCGGCGCAAGGATGCTTGATCACATAAAATAATCAAAGCATCTTGGGGGATAAAATCGAAGGCTGTGGCAAAATCTTTATAAATAAAGCCCATATACCGGTCCGAGGCCGGATTGGACAGTCCATTTTCGTATTTATTCAGATCCTTCTGCAAAGTAGCGATCAGAGGCTCGTTGAGGTTTTTTCTTCTGCGCTGAGAAGCAATCAGCCGGGAGATATCCGCACAAAGGCCGTCAATGCCGTGTTCGTGAAGCTTGGGCTGGGTCTCTCCCACGGGCAGTACTGTGAAGGAGTCAACATTATCTGTGCGACGCTGTGTGACACAATCAAAATATCCCATAGTATCCAGCTCGTCACCGAAAAATTCAATACGCACCGGCTGGTCACAGGCAGGAGAGTAGATGTCCAGAATACCGCCACGGACAGCGAATTGTCCGGGACCTTCCACCATTGCGCAATTGCTGTAGCCGGACTCCGTAAGCTTGCTGAGAATGGCTGCCAGTTCATATTGCTTCCCCTTTTTCAGCGTGAAGGCGGCTGCGTGCAAGGTTTCCGGAGGAATGGTCCGCTGGCTCATGGCATCCCAGGTCATGATCTGCAGACGGGTTTTTCCTGTTTGCAGATCATAAAGCTGCCGTAGCCGTTTTTGTTCCCAGGCTCTGGAAACCACAGCGCTGTCATAAAGTGTCAGCTCCCGGCTGGATAGTGCCGGCGGCTTCATACCTAAAAAGGCAGCTAATTCATCCTGTAGCCGTTTGGCAGCAGTGTCGTCCTGACAAATGACACAGATGGGGCGTTGAGTATTGGTAAATAGTCCCGCGATCAAATGGCTTCTGCAGATCTGACTGACACCGGTGACTGCAGCGCAGGAACCTTTGAAGGCATATTCCTGCAGCACGTGATATTCTTTTAAGGAATTTAGGGCGGAAAGAAGGGTTTCCATGCATATGCCTCCTTGCTTTTTTCTCCACGTAACTACGCGGAAAGAGGAAATATAGCCCCCTTTCCGTGCAGTATACGATATGAAGTTATGGGTGAGAACCGTTAAAGCGGTTAGCAGCTTCGTAAATGCCGTGTTCTATGATGCACAGCGCACTGTCTGCGGCGTTTTTCAAAGAAACAGCCAAGGCCTTTTCCTCTTGGGCGGTAAAGCCGGAAAGTACCCACTCGGCAAGATCGGCATCCTTGTGTGGCTTTGCGCCGACACCGATCTTTACCCTGGGGAACTCTTGAGAATCGAGCTCTGCGATAATGGATTTGATGCCATTGTGTCCGCCTGCGCTGCCATCGGAGCGAATTCGCAGTCTGCCGGGCTCCAAAGAGATGTCATCAAACAGTACGATGATGCGCTGCGGTGGAATGTTGTAATAAGCTGACATCTGCAATACAGAGCGGCCGGACAAATTCATAAAGGTTTGCGGCTTTAGAAGATAAAGCTTTGTACCGTTATATGTGGTCTGTCCGTAAAGACCCTGAAACTTGCCTTTGTCAATTTTACAGCCCAACTGTCCGGCAATCAGGTCGATAGCTCGGAAACCGCAGTTGTGCTTTGTGTTTGCATATTCCTTGCCGGGATTGCCAAGACCGACGATCAGCCAGCTTTCCTTGTTTCTGTTAAACATAGCTCAGAACAGGTCGGCAATGGAAGTGCCGAAGTGAATGTGCGAAATCGCCCGTGCAAAAATAGGCGCGACATCAAGCTGAACGATTTTGTTGCTGGGGGTGTTGCCGGTGAGGGGGATGGTGTTGTGCAGCACCAGCTCCTTGATAACGCTTTGCTCAATGCGGTCAAAAGCAGAGCCGGAAAGCACACCGTGAGTGGCGCAGGCGTAAACCTCTTTGGCACCGCCGACTTCCACCAGGGCGTTTGCGGCATTGCATAAAGAACCTGCGGTATCTACCATATCGTCGTACAAAATGCAGCACTTATCCTGAACATCACCGATAATGTTCATTACTTCGCAGACGTTGGCCTTAGGTCGGCGCTTGTCCACGATAGCAAGGCCCATATGTACCTTTGCGGCAAAGGCACGGGCACGGGTCACGGAGCCTACATCCGGAGCAACGACTACAAAGTTGTTATGATCATACTTGTCTTCCGGGAATTTATCCATAAAGTACTTCACAAAAGTGGGGTTTCCAAGCAGATGATCCACAGGAATGTCAAAAAAGCCCTGAATTTGTGCGGCGTGAAGATCCATTGTCAGCACACGGTTTGCGCCGGCAGCAGTCAGCATATTGGCTACCAGCTTGGCAGAGATGGGGTCACGGCTTTTTGCCTTCCGGTCCTGACGGGCATAGCCGAAGTAGGGGATTACTGCAGTGATCCGGCCGGCGGATGCACGGCGGCAAGCATCGATCATCACCAAAAGCTCCAGGAGATTGTCGTTGACCGGCTTGCAGGTGGACTGAACCAGAAACACATCGGCTTCACGAACTGTTTCTTCCAGCGAAACTGCCACTTCACCGTCGGAAAAGTTTTTGACAGAGCCCTTGCATATGTTCAGGCCTAATTCCTTACAAATGGTCTCAGCAAAAACAGGGTTGGAATTGCCACAAAAGATTTTGATGTTTTCTCCGCGTGCGATCATCGTTATTGTACCTCACTTTTTCATTTCTTTCTGTGTAGTGGGGCCTACACATTATTACAAATATATTATAGCATTATTTTTCGTAAAAATGCAATACAGATTGGGTGAAATATAATACGAAAAACAGACCTTAAAACCGTCTTCGTTTGGATGAAACGCCCATCTGTGCAAAACATACGCTGTTTGTGAGTTTTTGTGCAGTGAAACATGGTGATGAGATAAAAAAGACAAAACCCGTTGGAACAGTTTTCCAACGGGTCTATGTTGCAATTAGTGCTGGTCGATCCATTCGTTGACCTTTGTCTTAGCCAGACGCAGAATATCCTCAGTGGGGTAAGGAGAAGCCTCGCCGCCGTGGACATACAGAAAATACAGACCGGCAGGAGTCTGGAACAGAAGTTCCTCGTAACCGGCGGGGTCGCCAAAATAGCCGTATGTATATTTCTTAACCAGGGTAGCGGTTTCGGTATCATACTCTTTCTTGCAGATGATCTTCTTCATTGCGCAAAAACCTCCTTTCATATAACTCGACTACATTATACACCTCTTCCGAAGAAGTTCAAGTAATAATTAATTTATTCACAATAATTTGTGGAAAACTCCTAAAATAGAGCCTGAAATGTTTGGATTTCTGTTGTATGTAGGTAAAAAACCAGTAGACGGTTGTGCGTTTATATGCTATATTTTCCATTGAGGTGGTTTCTTTGAAGGATATTCCCGTATTTACGACCCAGCTTGGAGCAGCAAGTTTGGTGCTTAGTCAAATTCCTTATACAAAAGCTGCGTATATTCGCATACAGAGCACCTTGCAGCCGGAGGCGTTTTTGCAAGAATGTATCAGCTTTTGCAGAGCTGTTGGAGCAGAGCATATATACGCAACAGGGCATAGCCTATGTGAAAGTTTTCCGGAGCATACGAGGATATTGAAAATGCAAGCATCCACAGACGTGATCGACCGGACGGATGCTTGCCTGTTTCCTGTAACGGAACAAAGCTTGTCCCGGTTTGTTGAAATTTATAACAGAAAAATCGTTCACATATCCAACGGGGCTTGGATGGATCGACAGGCTTCGGAAAAGCTGTTGCGTGATGGCAATGGGTATTTTATACACCGTGATGGCACGCTTTTGGGCATCGCAATGGCAGCGGGGGAAAAGATCGACTGGGTCGCGTCTGTTCAGCCCGGTGCAGGAACTGATGTTGTCCGGGCGCTGTGCAATGTGCTGAGCGGTGAAACGGTTGCATTGGAGGTTGCGTCCACGAACCGCAAAGCAATTGATCTGTATGAAAGTCTTGGATTTGCTGTAGTCCAGGAGATCTGCCGGTGGTATTGTGTGCTCTAAAAGCTGTCAAGAAAAAATGCTTGACAGCATATCTTTGTTGTGCTATAATGCCACTGCGTATCAAGCAATAATGCTTGACAGGAGGACACTATGGACAGCACAGAGCTGATTTTGCTTTACGATTATTATGGTGCGCTTCTGACAAAGCGGCAACGGGAATGCTTTGAGCTGCGCTACGATCAGGACCTGTCTTTGGGGGAGATCGGTGAGGAGCTTGGCATCAGCCGTCAGGGCGTTTTTGATAATCTCAGCAGAACAGAAGCGCTGCTGATCAATATGGAAGAGAAGACCGGCTGTGTCCGCCGGGACAGGCAGTGCCGCAAAGCAGCAGAGCAGATCGTGTCTGCGGCCCAGGTGCTTGCCGATTATCGTGATGAAACAGTTTCGCAGTTGGCAAGGGAAATCCTGACATCTGCGCAGGAGCTTAAGGAGTAACCAATGGCATTTGAGGGTTTGACCGAGAAAATTTCCGGTGTCTTCAAAAAGCTTAGGGGCAAAGGCCGCCTGAAGGAATCCGATGTAAAAGAGGCAATGCGTGAAATTCGTATGGCTCTTTTGGAAGCGGATGTAAGCTATAAAGTGGTTAAGGACTTTACCAAGTCTGTAACAGAGCGGTGTGTGGGTGCGGACGTTTTGGAGGCACTCAGTCCGGCGCAAATGATCGTTAAGATCGTCAATGAAGAGCTGACAAAGCTCATGGGCAGTGATGCCAAGCATATCACCATCAATCCCAACGGTCCTACAGTTGTGATGCTGGTAGGCCTGCAGGGTGCAGGTAAGACTACCAACGGTTCCAAACTGGCCGGACTTATGAAACGGCAGGGTAAAAATCCCTTGCTGGTAGCCTGTGACATTTACCGCCCGGCTGCGATCCAGCAGCTGAAAGTTTGTGGCGAAAAGCTTTCTATCCCTGTGTTTGAAAAGGGTCAGAACGATCCGGTACAGACAGCAAAGGAAGCGGTGCTCTACGCCCGTCAGCACGGTCACGATATGGTGTTTTTGGACACCGCAGGCCGTCTGCATGTGGACGAGGTCCTGATGGAAGAATTGAAATCCATCAAGGAGCAGGTCAAGCCCCAGGAAATTATGCTGGTGGTCGATGCGATGACCGGTCAGGATGCAGTCAATGCCGCAGAGAGCTTCAACAACTGGCTGGATATCGATTCGGTAATGCTCAGCAAGCTGGACGGTGATGCCCGTGGCGGCGCAGCCCTTTCGGTGCGTGCTATTACCGGTAAGCCGATTAAATTCGCCGGTATGGGCGAAAAGTTGGAGGATATCGAAGCTTTCCATCCGGACAGAATGGCCTCCCGGATCTTGGGTATGGGCGATGTGCTGTCTCTCATTGAAAAGGCAGAGCAGGCCTATGATGCCAAAAAGGCGGCTGAGATGGAGGAAAAGCTGAAATCCAACCGCTTTACCCTTCAGGGTTTCTACGATCAGATGGTCCAGATGAAATCTATGGGTTCTATGCAGGATATTTTGGCGCAAATGCCCGGCGGCGCAAGTCTAAAGAATGTTCAGCTTGACGAAAAGGCAATGGCGCATACGGAAGCCATTATCCTGTCTATGACACCGAAGGAACGGGAAAATCCCGGCATCATCGGTGCCAGCCGGAAAAAGCGAATTGCAGCAGGCGCAGGCTTGCGTGTGGAGGATGTTAACCGGCTACTAAAATCCTTTGATCAGATGAGATCCCTGATCAAGCAATTCTCCGGTCCCGGCGCAGGCAAAAAAATGAAGCGCATGCGTGGTTTTGGCGGCATGGGTGGATTTCCCGGCTTTTAAGGCCCTATAAAAGTTCGCTGTAAGCAAAAAGCTTTGCGATATACAAAAGATAAATTTTTGGAGGTGAAAAACCAATGGTTAAGATCAGACTGAGAAGAATGGGTGCAAAGAAGGCTCCCTACTACCGTATCGTTGTTGCTGATTCCCGCAGCCCCCGTGATGGCCGCTGCATCGAGGAGATCGGTACCTACAACCCTCTGACCAATCCTGCTACCGTTACCGTTGATGCAGAGAAGGTGCAGAACTGGATCAAGAACGGCGCACAGCCCACCGACACCGTTCGTGGCCTGCTGAAGAACGCCGGCGTTCTGTAAGTTTCCACCAAAGGAGTTTCGAAATGAAAGAGCTTTTGCTTTATATGGCAAAAAACTTGGTGGACGAACCGGACGCAGTGACTGTCACTGAGGTCCCCGGTGAGGACGGCACTGTCCTGGAGCTTCATGTGGCTCCCGGGGATATGGGTAAGGTCATCGGCCGCCAGGGGCGGATCGCGAAGGAGATTCGCACCATCGTGAAAACCGTTGCCCAGCGCACCGGCGAGAAGATCACGGTCGATATCGTTGATTAACGGGTTATGCGTGACGCCTTGCGCCACGCATTTTCCTATTTTTAAGGAGGTATAATCATGAAACTCCAGTATTTGGAGGCAGGGGAGATCGTCACCACCCACGGTGTGCGTGGTGAAGTGAAAATTCTGCCCTGGGCAGACAGCCCGGAATTTTTGTTGGACTTTAATCGTGTCCTGATCGGCACGAAGGAATATAAAATGGAACAGTGCCGCGTGCAGAAAAGCTGTAACCTGGTGAAGCTTTCCGGCGTTGATACCATGGAAGATGCCCAGGCTCTCCGTGGAAAAGTGATCAAGGTGTACCGGGAGGATGCGCCGGAGGGACTGATCTTCGCTGCGGAGCTGGAGGGTATTTCTGTATACTGCGAAGGTGTCTGTATCGGAGAGCTAACGCAGGTTCTGGATTATCCCGGCAACAAGGTTTATGTAGTCAAGGGAGAATATGAATATATGATCCCGGCGGTAAAGCAGTTTGTGCTTTCTACCGATCTTGACAATAATCGCATGGAAGTGCGGCTGATCGAGGGAATGCGTACCGATGAGAATTGATATTATGACCCTGTTTCCGGACTCTGTGATCGATGTGCTGTCCGACAGCATTTTGGGCCGGGCGCAGGAACGGGGATATATTCACATAGAGGCCCACCAGATCAGAGATTATACCGCAAGCAAGCAGTGCCAGGTGGATGATTATCCCTATGGCGGAGGCCGTGGCGCGATCATGCAGGCGGATCCGCTGTACCGATGCTGGGAAGCGGTCTGTGATTACGCTCAGGGACCGGTGCATACGGTTTTTCTTTCTCCATGCGGTCACACCTTTACACAGGCTGACGCCATCAGACTGAGTAAGTTGGATAATCTTGTTTTGGTTTGCGGTCATTATGAAGGCATCGACCAACGGTTTATCGATGAATGTGTGGACGAGGAGATTTCCTTAGGAGATTTTGTGCTGACCGGCGGTGAGATCGCAGCCATGGCCGTAACGGATGCCGTGTGCCGGATGGTTCCCGGTGTGCTGGCAGATCCGGAGTGTTTTGAGGACGAAAGCCATTTTAACGGTCTTTTGGAATACCCCCAGTACAGCCGCCCGGCGTCCTGGCACGGCAGGGAAGTGCCGCCGATTCTTTTGTCCGGTGACCACGCGAAAGTAGCCCAATGGCGCAGAAAACAGGCATTGCGCCGTACAAAGCAGCGCAGACCGGATATGTATGAAAAGCTGGATCTGTCCAGCAAGCAGGATAAAAAGCTGCTGGCGCAAATGGAGGAGGAAGACCTTGCAGAAGCTGAAGCAATGGATCGCAGAGAGTAACAGAATTGTATTTTTTGGCGGTGCCGGGGTAAGTACAGAGTCTGGTATTCCGGATTTTCGCAGTACGGACGGCTTGTACAGTCAAAAATTCGAATACCCACCGGAGACCATTATCAGTCACGACTTTTACCTTCGTGATCCGTCGTATTTCTTCCGGTTTTACCGCGAAAAAATGCTCCCCTTAGGCTTTGAGCCTAATATTACCCACCGCACACTTGCCCAGTGGGAAAAGGATAATAAGCTCCTGGCTGTGATCACGCAGAATATTGACGGCCTGCATCAAAAAGCCGGAAGCAAAAAGGTCCTTGAGCTTCACGGCAGCGTGCTGAGAAACTATTGCACTCAGTGCGGAAAATTTCATACTGCTGAATTTATCCGGGATGCAGAAGATCTGCCTCTCTGCTCCTGCGGCGGAATTGTAAAGCCGGATGTGGTGCTTTATCAGGAGGCGTTGGATCAGTCGGTGGTTAGTAAAAGTGTGGAAGCGATTCGCAATGCGGATCTTTTGATCGTAGCCGGCACAAGCCTGACAGTGTATCCGGCCGCCGGACTGATCGACTACTATACAGGCAATCGGCTGGTGTTGATCAACCGGGACGAGACACCTTATGACTACCGTGCTGACCTGGTGCTGCATAAGCGGCTTGGAGAAGTTTTTTCACAGCTTTTTTGAGCCTTTAGGCAGTTTTGCTGCAGCATCCAAGAGGGGAAGACAGCACGATCATAAATGATGAGGCGGTTTTCACTTGTCTGTTGTATGAGCAGTTTTATGAGGAAGATTTATTCAGAATACCTCCAGTCGTGGCTATCTCAAAATGCAAGGACGCACAATCACCGGTAATAAAACCGCAACGCTGAGCGTACCGGTTACCGCTGCCCGGAATAATTATCAGTACCGCTGTGTAATTACAGATAAGTACGGCAATGTTGTGGGTTCCAAAGCCGCAACCCTGAAAGTCAAATAGCATTAATTCCGGGATGGTTCGCCATCCCGGAATTGGTTTTTATGAAAAATAGGATTTCAATTTTAATTCACAATCCTTCGAAGGACTGCAAAGGGGTAAGCGGCAAGTACCGCAGTCATAGCCAATGTAATTCATGGCAGCTTTTACAGGGATTGGATTTACCTCGCAGAACAGAAGGTCGATTAGCGGCTGCAAGGTATGCTGCATATTGGATGCTGACTCATAGTCTTCATTGATGGCCGCCTGGGTCATGGCAACCATTTCCTCCGGACATACATTGGAAGCCACTGAAATAACACCGGCACCACCTAATGCCATCACAGGAACGGTCAAATCGTCATTGCCGGACCAGACTGCAAAATTTGGGCCACAGGCGTTTTTGATTTTTGATACTTTGGTCAGGTCAGTGCTTGCTTCCTTTACCCCTGCGATATTTGGTACATTGGATAGCCTCTTATATACAGAAACCGGGATATCCACGCCGGTTCGTGACGGCACATTGTATACGATCACCGGTATGGAAACACTGTGTGCCACAGCAAGATAATGGGCAAGCAGCCCGTCAGGGGTGGCTTTGTTATAATAGGGGGAGACCACCAGCAAGCCATCTGCGCCTGCCTGCTCAGCCTGGATGCTTAGGTGTACGGCATGGGCGGTAGAGTTGGAGCCTGTTCCGGCAATTACAGTGCATTTGTCACCTGCAAATTCCTTGCATTGCCGGAATAGCTCAATTTTTTCGTGGTCGGTGAGGGTAGGGGATTCGCCGGTGGTTCCGGCAATGACGACGGCTTTAATTCCAGCGTCTATTTGCCGGGAAAGCAATGCTTTTGCCATTGGATAGTTGACTTTTCCATCTAAAAAGGGGGTGACCAATGCGGTGCATACCCCGGAGAAAAACGGATTTTTCATAGTTCGATACCTCCAAACCAATCTATGCACAGGGGCCTTTTTCTGTGTTGCAAAATGTGGTAAGATAGGCTATACTATCAAAGATAAGTTTAAGTATAGGAGGGTTCTTTTTGAAAACCCACGATTTTTGGTATGACCTGCCTGAGGAACTGATTGCGCAAACACCCTTGCAGCAGCGTGACAGCTCCCGGCTGATGGTTTTGGATAAATTAACCGGACAGGTGTCCCACAAGCATTTTTACGACATTATTGATTATTTAAATCCCGGTGATTGCCTGGTGATGAATGATTCACGGGTGCTGCCTGCGCGGCTTTTGGGAAACCGTCCCACCGGCGGTGCGGTGGAGCTTTTACTGCTGCGTGATCTTGGGGATAAGAAATGGGAGTGTTTGGCAAAACCTGGACGGAAATGTCTGGAAGGACAGACCCTGGAATTTGGCAACGGTGAGCTGACGGCCACGGTTATACAGGTCCTGGAAGATGGAAACCGTGTTGTAGAATTTTATTATGACGGCATTTTCTTGGAGGTGCTGGACCGACTTGGAAAAATGCCCCTGCCGCCTTATATCAAGGCAGAGCTGCAGGACCGGGAACGGTATCAAACGGTGTATTCCAAAGAAGTAGGCTCAGCAGCGGCTCCTACAGCCGGACTTCATTTCACAGAGGAATTACTGGGAAAAATTCGAGCAAAAGGCGTGAAGACTGCTTTTGTGACCCTCCATGTGGGCCTTGGCACCTTCCGTCCCGTTAAGGCAGATCAAATATCGGAGCATCATATGCACAGTGAGCTGTGTATGCTGAATGAGCAAACAGCACAGATCTTGAATGAAACCAGGCAGAACGGTGGGCGGATCATCTGCGTGGGTACCACATCCTGCCGTACATTGGAGTCCCTGGTTCAGCCTGACGGTACATTTTGTGCCGGCTCCAAATGGACGGAGATCTTTATTTACCCCGGATATACTTTCCGGGCAATGGATGGCCTGATCACCAATTTCCACCTTCCGGAAAGCACGTTGGTAATGCTGGTCTCTGCCTTTGCAGGCCGTGAAAATGTGCTTTCTGCCTACAAAGAAGCGGTTCGTGAAAAATATAGATTTTTCTCCTTTGGCGATGCGATGACAATTTTGTGAGGTTATTATGTTTGAACTTTTAAAAACAGAGGGTGCTGCCCGGCGTGGCGTGTTTACCTGCGCCCATGGCACAGTGCAGACCCCGGTATTTATGAATGTTGGCACCCAGGGTGCCATAAAGGGCGCATTAAGCGCCAAGGACTTGAAGGACATTGGGTGCCAGGTGGAGCTTTCCAATACTTATCATTTACACCTGCGGCCCGGTGATGAGCTGGTAAAGGATTGCGGCGGACTGCATAAGTTTATGACTTGGGATGGCCCAATTCTTACGGATTCCGGCGGATTTCAGGTGTTCTCCCTGGCTTCTTTGCGGAAAATCAAGGAGGAGGGCGTGACCTTTGCCTCCCATATTGACGGCCATAAGATCTTTATGGGACCGGAGGAAAGTATGCAGATCCAGTCCAATTTAGGTTCCGATATCTGTATGGCTTTCGACGAATGTATCGAGAATCCGGCACCCCGGGATTATGTGCTGAAAAGTGTGGACAGGACCTATCGCTGGCTTGTGCGCTGCAAAAACGAAAACGCAAGACTAAATTCTCTACCGGATACGGTCAATCCTCAGCAGATGCTTTGGGGCATCAATCAGGGCGGAACCTATCCGGATATCCGGATCGACCATATGAAACGGATCGCAGATCTGGATCTGCCCGGTTATGCCATCGGCGGCTTGGCAGTGGGTGAAACCGCTGAGGAGATGTACGATATTATTGAAGCTGTAGAACCCTATATGCCTAAGGATAAGCCCCGGTATTTGATGGGTGTGGGAACCCCCAGCAACATTATTGAGGCTGTTGCCAGAGGTGTGGATTTCTTCGACTGCGTTATGCCTGCCCGGAATGCCCGGCACGCCCGTTTGTTTACCTGGGAAGGCGCGATCAATCTGAAAAACGCAAAATATGCACGGGATCTGCAGCCCATTGATCCTCAGTGTGATTGCCCGGTATGCCGCAGATACTCCAGAGCCTATATCCGGCATCTATTTGTGGCAGAAGAAATGCTGGCTATGCGTCTTTGTGTTATGCACAATCTGTATTTCTACAATAAATTGATGGAAAAAATCCGAAACGCACTGGATGAAGGCAGTTTCCACGCGTTTAGATGTGAATATTCTGAAAAATTAAGCCGCCGTATTTAAAATATACTTGCTTTTTAACAAATGAATGGTATAATGACTTGGTAATTTCATACAAAGGAGTTTTCATATGTTGATGTTTTTGGAAAATGCCGCTGCTACTGGCACTGCCAATGTTGGCGGCATGGGCATGCTTACTTCTATGCTGCCGTTGATTTTGATCATTGTTGTGTTCTATTTCCTGATGATCCGTCCTGAGAATAAGCGGAAGAAGGAAGCCGAGCAGATGCGCAGCAACCTGGCTGTGGGCGACCGCATTACCACCATCGGTGGCATTGTGGGAACTGTTGTCAGCATCAAGGACGACAAGTTTGTCATCGAGACCAGCGCAGATCAGGTCCGCATTGAGTTCTGCAAGTGGGCATTGTCTACCAACGAGACCGCAGAAGAAAAGAATAAGGCTGAGCAGAAGCGGCGCGAGGAAGAAAAAGCCAAGGCCAAGGCTGCCAGAAAAGCCAAGAAGGAAGGCTAAAATACAAAAGCGTGGAGGCATCGTCTCCACGCTTTTCCAGTCTGTCAAAAAACCCCTGTCATTGCGAGCCAGTTCGCAAACTGGCGTGGCAATCCGTTTCTCAAAAAATTCCGTTTTTGCTTATTTTTTAGGTAAAACATATACTTTTAGGAACGGATTCCCACGTCGCTTCGCTCCTCGGAATGACACGCATTTTCGGAAAAGGTACTTTTTTGACACTCTGAAAAGGCTGTGACCATTTTCGGTCACAGCTTTTCGATTTGTATAACTTGTAAGAGCCCGTCATTGACGGTAAAACGCACGTTAAAGCCCGCGAAATCCATACCGTATATACGATCGGAATCTTTTTGATATGTGGGGCGGGGGTCGTGGGACAGCACATCCAACAGCGCAGCCTGTTTATCCGTTGGAACAGTGCGCAGCAGCGCTTGGCTGCAGTTTACCTGCAAAAGAAAATCACCCGCATGATCTGTAAAACCGCCGATGGCATCCATATGCGCATCGCTGTAGGGAATATAGGGCTTGATATCCAAAATAGGTGTGCCGTCCATTAAATCGGCCCCAGCCACATGGATCACGGTGCCGTGTGTTTTAGTCTGCTCAAGCCCCAAAAGTTTCACACTGGAAAGGCCGATGGCATTGGGGCGAAATGGAGAGCGTGTGGCAAAGACTCCCATCCGGGTGTTTCCTCCCAGCCTGGGGGGACGGACGGTAGGAGACCATTCCGAGCGGACGGCTTCGGAAAATTGCCAAATCAGCCACAGATGTGAATATCCGTCCAGGCCGCGCAGAGCGTCTGTATTTCGAAACTGGGGCTCAAATATTACCGTGGAACGCAAAGTATCCACAAGACCGCTTTGACGTGGAATTCCAAATTTTGTGGGGAAATCACTTTTCATCCGGGCAATGATCTGCATTTCTATGTTCGCCATATTACGTCCCTGCCTTTCGGAAGCAGAAGGTCAATACGAACAGTGCTGCCAAAACAAGACAGATAGATGCACCGGCAGAGGATCCCACATAATAGGAAATCACCAATCCTGACAAGCCGGCAATGACTGCGAAAAGAACAGAAAAGCCGTGATACTGTTTCAAATTCCGTGCTATATTCCGGGATGCTGCCGCAGGCAAAACAAGAAGGGAGTTCAAGATCAGCAGACCTACCCAGGAAATGGCCAGCGTGACAACGACCGCGATTACAGTGGTGAAAACTGTTTGGATGGTCGCAGTGGAAACGCCTCGGGAGGATGCAAGCTGAGGGTGTACAGCAGTCAGGGTCATTTTGTTGCTGAAAACGATCCAAAAAGCGACTACAGCCAGTAGCACCAAAAACAGCATACCAATTTCACCGGGGGTGACGGACAGAATGTCGCCAATCAGGTAGGTGTTATATTTGGTGAAGCTGCCGCCGCCAAGGGTGGCAATGAAAATACCAAGGGCCACGGCTGTGCTGGAGAAAACGCCGATCAGGGTGTCTGCGGTGTGGCTGCTGCGGCTGCGTACGAAGGAGAACAGCAGTGCGAAAAAGATACTGAACAATACAGCTACCCACAGCGGTGCGGAAATTCCGCAAATACAGCCGATAGCAATGCCTGTAAAGGCTGAGTGGCCCAAAGCGTCAGAAAAAAAGCTCATTTTGCCGGTGACGATCATAGTGGAGATCAAGCCGAAAAGGGGAGTCATGATCAAAACTGCCAGCAGGGCATTTCGCATAAAATTCCATTGGAGCAGCTCCAGCCCTGTAAGGGCACAAAGGTCATACCATAACTGCATCATAACAGCCCTCCCTTGCGGTGGAACACCTGATAAAAGGCATCACTGCCCAGCACATGCAGAGGCGTACCGCTGATGATAACCGTGTGATCGATCAAAACGACCTGATCTGCGTATTTTGGCAGCATAGCGAAGTCGTGGGTGGTCATCAAAATAGAAAGATCATAGCGTTGACGAATTTCGTCCAGCATATCCATTAAGGCGGACATGCCCTCTACGTCCACACCGGAAAGAGGTTCATCCAAAATCAGCACATTGGGTAAGGGCTCCAATGCCAGTGCCAGCAGGACTCGCTGCAGCTCACCGCCGGAAAGTGTGCCTACACGTTTGTCAATCAGATCTTCACCGTGTACCCGGTCCAAACAATCCAGCACCTTCTGCCGCATTGCTTTGCTGGGCCCCAGGAATGCCGGACGTTTGCTCATACAGCAGGCAAACAGATCCATAACGGTGACGGGATCACCGGGATCAAAGGCAGGAGACTGGGGCACATAACCGATCTTGGGCCGGCGTGTTCTCTGCCCGGGAACAGAGAAGGAAATGATGCCGCTATACTCCTGCTGACCGAGGACGGTTTTTAGAAGGGTGCTTTTGCCTGCGCCGTTCGGTCCGATCAGCGCCACCATCTCGCCACAGTGGACGTGCAGATCAATGTCTTTTAAAATGGTGTCGGATCCGATTTGAACAGAAAGGTTTTGAACACGAAGACAGCAGGAATGATGACAGCTTCCACCGTGATTTCCAATATTCATCCCAGCGCCTCCTTTATCGTGTCGATGTTGTGATACATGGTTTCAAAATAACCCTTGTCCGCCATACCCATATTCAGCGCATAGCTCTCGATGTTTGCCTGAGCTGCAATAACGGATGCGGCTGATACGCTGCCGTTTTCCTCGGTAAAAATGGCAGGAAGGTGGTGTTCCTGTACAAGCAAAATAAGCTCTTTCAGCTCTTCCGCAGAAGCCTCACTGCCGGATTCTTCCTCCAGGGCGTGCAAAAGCTGCAAGTCAAAGTAATTGCAGAAATAGGAAAAACCGTCGTGAAATGTGATAAGCTCTCTGCAAGAAAGATTGGATAGTGCTTCTTTTCCGTAAGACTCCAAAGCATCGAATTCGTTGTTTAACGATTGCATATTCGCGGTAAAAAGCGCTTGATGCTGAGGGTATTGGGTAATTAGCGCGTTGCAGATATTCTGTGACATAATACGGGCGTTTTCAACACTGAGCCAAATATGGGGGTCCTGTTCGTGATGGTGCTCTTCATCGTGGTGATCGTGTTCACCGCATAAAAGCTCGATCCCCTGGGAACTGTCAATGATATTGCTGTGACCGGACAGGGCATCGTCCAAAAAGCTTTCCAGGCCTGCACCGGATATCACAATTAGATCTGCCGCTTCAATGGTGCGCATTTGCCGAACCTGTAGCGTGTAGTCATGCAGACAGGAAACATTTTCTGTTACGAGCCGACCCACAGATAGCCCGGTGCCTTGACAAAGATATGCAGTAAAATCATACACAGGCCGAGTCGTTGCTGCAATCTGCGGCTGTTCACCGGAGCAGCCGCATAACAGTAGCAAACTGGCCAATATTATATAGAAAAAGACTTTTTTCACGGTATACACCTGCTTCAATAATTCTTCTTATATAGTATCATATCTGTCAAGAACTAAGGGTGTCTGTTCAATCTGCAACAGAAAAATGCTGCATACATCTTCCAAATACGTGATCGTTGTGGTATGATTAGATCATCAATCAAAAGGAGGAACCGGCAATGGATCGGTTTGAGCTAATTTCCCAGTACCAGCCTACCGGCGATCAGCCGGAGGCAATTGAAAAACTGACGGCAGGCATCCAAAATGGACTGGCCGAGCAGGTTTTATTAGGTGTCACCGGTTCCGGTAAAACCTTTACCATGGCAAATATCATTGCCAATGTAAACCGGCCAACATTGGTGCTGGCCCATAACAAAACCCTTGCCGCACAATTGTGCTCCGAATTTCGGGAGTTTTTCCCCAATAATGCGGTAGAGTACTTTATTTCTTATTACGACTATTATCAACCGGAAGCCTATATTGCCCATACAGATACCTATATCGAAAAAGATTCGGCGGTCAATGAAGAGATCGACCGGCTGCGACATTCCGCAACCTCCGCTCTGTTTGAGCGCCGGGATGTGATCGTAGTTTCTTCTGTGAGCTGTCTTTACGGATTGGGTGACCCAATTGATTACCGTACTATGGTGATCTCTTTGCGCGTAGGCCAGGAAAAACCGTTGGATGATATTTTGAGAAAGCTGACGGAAATTCGCTACGAACGCAATGACATTGACTTTTCCAGAAATAAGTTCCGAGTCAGGGGTGATACCCTGGAGGTGTACCCGGCCTACTGGTCCGGACGTGCCATTCGTGTGGAGTTTTTCGGTGATGAAGTGGATCGGATCTCGGAGATCAACGCGGTTTCCGGTATGGTGGAGCGGTATATCGACCATGTAGCTATTTATCCTGCCAGTCACTATGTTGCCTCCAGGGAAAAGCTGGAGCGTGCCATGATGGAGATCCGCCGGGAATGTGATCAGCAGGTGCAGTGGTTCAAAGACCATGATAAGCTTTTGGAGGCTCAGCGCATTGCCCAGCGGACCAATTACGATCTGGAAATGCTGACGGAGATCGGCTTTTGCACCGGTATCGAAAACTATTCCAGAGTCATTCAGGGACGTGCTCCCGGCACACCGCCTACCACATTGCTGGATTATTTTCCCGATGATTTCGTGATGTTTATTGATGAAAGCCATGTGACGTTGCCTCAGTGCCGTGCAATGTACGCCGGTGACCGGAGCAGGAAGGACGCACTGGTTAATTACGGCTTCCGGTTGCCCTCAGCTTATGATAACAGACCCCTAAACTTTGAGGAATTCAATTCCAAGCTAAACCAGGTAGTGTATGTTTCGGCAACGCCTGCAGACTATGAAAGCAGCCGTTCAGCCCAAACGGTGGAGCAGGTGATCCGTCCCACAGGACTTTTGGACCCGGAGGTAGAGGTCCGGCCCATTGATGGACAGATTGATGATTTGATCGGAGAAATCAAAGCAAGAGCGGCACGGGAGGAACGGGTTTTGGTGACCACCCTGACAAAGAAAATGGCAGAGGATCTTACGGTATATCTGCAAAAAGCCGCCATTCGTGTGCGGTATATGCACTCGGATATCGGTGCAATGGAACGAATAGAGATCATCCGGGATCTGCGAATGGCAAAGTTTGATGTGTTGGTGGGCATCAATCTGCTTCGTGAAGGTCTGGACCTGCCGGAGGTCAGCCTGGTGGCAATTTTGGATGCGGACAAGGAAGGCTTCCTCCGTTCGGAGACCAGTCTGATCCAAACCATTGGCCGTGCTGCGAGAAATGCCGAAGGCCGGGTCATTATGTACGCCGATACCGTGACCCGTTCCATGCAGGTGGCCATTGATGAAACAAAGCGCCGCCGGGCCATCCAGGACCAGTATAACCGGGATCACGGCATTGTGCCGAAGACGGTCATTAAGTCTGTCCGGGATCTTATCGAAATTTCCTCGCCCACAGCAGAGCGCAAGGGCCGTACCGGCGTGAAGATGACCAAGGTAGAGAAAGAAAAAGAGATCGCACGACTGGAAAAACAAATGAAGGAAGCGGCAAGAATGATGGAATACGAGTACGCCGCCGTGCTTCGTGACCAAATCATTCAGCTCCGTGGCAACGGATCATAAACCAGGACGTATTTTTAAATTCTAATTCATCGAGTAGATTGCCCTGACAGGCAATGGCATTCTACGAATGCCGGGGAACGGATTGCTTTAGGTTTTTTGCTTTTTACGCAAATTATGAAAACATTTGGGAATCAGCATTTTCTTGGTTCAACAACGTAAGAAAAACCTACCAGGTGTCATTGCGAGCCAGTCAAACTGGCGTGGCAATCCGTTTCTCTACGGAACAACCTTTTCACCCAGTCGATAAAAAGAAAGAAACTCACAGTGGTGTCATTGCGAGGGTGCACAGCACCCGTGGCAATCTCAAAGGGAAACTTTATTCGTTGATGGTGCCAAAGGATATTAGGGACCTGAAATAATAAATAATCATTATTTTTAGGCCGGAACGTGTCCTTTGGGCTCGGGTAATGTACACCTTTGCGTTTTGAGATTGCCACGCCATGTAGGGGAGGCGTTTCGCCTCCCGAGGGACGGGAAACCCGTCCCCTACAAGCTCGCAATGACATCTTGGTAGGTATTTATTGCCTTATTAAACAGGAAAACCGCTGATACGCAACATCTTTGCGCCATTTACAATAAAACCAAAAAGCTAAAGCGGTGTCATTGCGAGGGTGCGCAGCACCCGTGGCAATCTCAAAGGAAGACGGTGTATCCTGCACGCTCCAAAGGAATGATAAAACCCAAAAAGTAGGGGACGGGTTTCCCGTCCCGTGGTTACCTGCGCAGAGCACCACGCTCAGGATGACACAGCTTTCGGTTTCCTGAATATTTGGATGCCAATGTATCCCCACCTGTGAAAACCCGCGGGCAGCAGATTGCCACTCATACTTGAAATTTATGGCGTAATGTTATAAAATAAACAAAATGGTCACTTGCCAAAGAAAATTTAAGGAGATGTTTTGATGAAAAAAGCAAAATTGCGGAAAATCCTGCTGTCTACAGCGCTGTACGCGGCACTGGCGGTACTGTGCCTGTTTAGCATCCGTATGAATGCCCAGGCGGCAGAGATCATTGATAGCGGTACCTGTGGTGAAAATCTGACCTGGACACTGGACAGCGACGGCTTGCTCACCATCTCCGGTACCGGCCCTATGACCTATTATAATGAGGTTGAGGGGCCATGGTACCCTTGGCCGAATGATTCTGTTCAGAATATAGTAATCGAAGAAGGTGTCACCAGCATTGGGAGTTGTGCATTTTATAATTGTAGTAGCCCGGTTAGTATTATTATCCCGGACAGTGTTACCAGCATTGGCGATTCTGCATTCCGAGGTTGCAGCAGCCTGGTGAGCATCACTATCCCGGACAGTGTTACCAGTATTGAAAGTCAGGCATTCAGCTATTGCAGCAGCCTGGTGAGCATCACCATCGGTGACAGTGTCACCAGCATTGTCTATGATGCATTCTATGCGTGCAGTGTGAAAAAGTTAATTATTGCCGATGGATCAAAAACAGTAACCTCTACTATGATTGTATGCGACGCTTTGGAAGAGATTGTTATCCCGGACAGTGTCACCAGCATTGGAAGCAATGCATTCTCCTATTGCAGCAGCCTGGAAAGCATCACCATTCCGGACAGTGTTACCAGCATTGGAAGCAATGCATTCTCCTATTGCAGCAGCCTGGAAAGCATCACCATTCCGGACAGTGTTACCAGCATTGGCGATTATACATTCCACGGTTGCAGCAACCTGGAAAGCATCACCATCGGTGACAGTGTCACCAGCATTGGAAGCAATGCATTCTCCTATTGCAGCAGCCTGGAAAGCATTACCATTCCGGACAGTGTCACCAGCATTGGAGGTTCTGCATTCTATGAGTGCAGTGTGAAAAAATTAATTATTGCCGATGGATCAAAAACAGTAACCTCTACTATGATTGTATGCAGGGATTCTTTGGAAGAGATTGTGATCCCGGACAGTGTCACCAGCATTGGAAGCTCTGCATTCAATTCTTGCAGCAGCCTGACCAGTGTTACCATCGGCGACAGTGTCACCAGCATTGGAAGTGCTGCATTCTACTATTGCAGAAGCCTGGAAAGCATCACCATACCGGACAGTGTCACCAGTATTGGAGCTGCTGCATTCTTCGATTGCAGCAGCCTGGTGAGTGTCACCATTCCGGACAGTGTCACCAGCATTGGACTTTCTGCATTTTCCTATTGCAGTGTGAAAAAGTTAATTATTGCCGATGGATCAAAAACAGTAACCTCTACTATGATTGTATGCGACGATTTGGAAGAGATTGTGATCCCGGACAGTGTCACCAGCATTGGCGATGAGGCATTCTACTATTGCAGCAGCTTGCAATATAATACATACAACGGCGACCGCTATTTGGGAAATGAAAACAATCCCTATGTGGTTTTGATAAAAGCTTCAAACCATGCAGAGGCAACGCTCCACACGAATCTAAAGATTATCTATGAGTCAGCATTCAACGGCTGCGACAGCCTGACATCTATCACAATCCCGGACAGTGTCACCAGCATTGGCGATTATGCATTCTATAAGTGCAGCAGCCTGGTGAGCATCAACATCCCGGACAGTGTCACCAGCATTGGCGATGAGGCATTCTACTATTGCAGCAGCCTGGTGAGCATCACCATCGGTGACAGTGTCACCAGCATTGGCGATTATGCATTCTATAAGTGCAGCAGCCTGGTGAGCATCAACATCCCGGACAGTGTCACCAGCATTGGCGAAGAGGCATTCTACTATTGCAGCAGCCTGGTGAGCATC
>JAFSET010000049.1 GCA_017435615.1 Oscillospiraceae bacterium
ACCGCCAATCGTCACGCCGCTTGCGTCAAAGATGCCCTCATACTTTGCGCTGTAGTAGACCATGTTGTCGATCAGCAGATAGATGGTGTCCTTGATCACAACCACATCGAAGTTCATGCGATTGATGGACTTGTTGTTGGGCAGGATGACACCCTGCCAGTCTGTCCAGTTCTCGCTTTCCACATTCTTTTCTGTAAAGACCTGATAGTAGCCCTTGTCGGTGCGCTCCAAAACGAAGCGGACGGCGTGGGTATCGTCAGCCTTGACGGTGATGTGAGACTGTGCCCAGGAGGCAGTGCCGTTGTTGTAGATCGTGCCGCCGACTCTGTAGTAGGTTTCCTTCAGGGCAGTGCCGTCCTTGAGCACGGTTTCTGCCACAGCGGTATCGGTATTCAGGGTGTAGATACCGGAAGCTGCGTCGAACGCGGTATGATCTGTGGTCAGGGCAACGCCATTGTTGGCATCTGCGCGGTAGGGGGCAGACAGCTTGGCAACCTCGGCAGCATCGCAGGTGGCCTTTGTATTGGTATAGGTCACATCCGCATACTGGGTCACACCGAAATAGTATGCCATTTCGGCGCAGGTGCCTTCATAGCGGTACATCAGCTCTCCATCCAAAATGAAGTAAACGGTGCCGTTCTCGAAGATCATCAGATAGTCCACTTCGTAGGGATCGCCCTTGGGCAGATTGTCGGGCCGTTTGTTGGCACCGCTTTCCACACTGAAGCTGCCATCTTCGTTTTGCTTCGTAACATAGCCGAAAGCAGAGTAACCATTGCCGGAGTCTGCCGCGGTTACGCAGATGCTGTTATTGCTGGTGGTGCCGTCATCAAATCTGTAAACCAGGATCTTAAAGAAGTTGGAAGTATCCTTGCCTGCCTGGAACTCGATCATGCTGGCAGCGCTGCCGGTAGAAGCGGTGTTTTCCATCTTTGCGTGGCCGCTGACCGCAAAACTCTTGCCTTCCACCAAAATGCCGTTTTCATAAAGCTGGGCCCGGGCACGGTTCTTGGAGCTGTCCATATCAATGGTGATGGTGTCGGTTGCAGCATCGTACCGGAAAACCGTTTCATCGCCCATGTCCTGAACATACCGGGGGATCATAGCCTTTCTGGCGGCAACGGACTCGGCAGAGGTTTCTGCAAAATACTCTGTCAGGGTCATGTTGGTGCCGAAGGTGAAAATGCCGGCTACAGCATCGCCTGTCAGCGCGCTTTCATAAGAAAGTGCATGTACACCGTCTACAAACAGGTGCAGGTACTTGCCCTCTTTCAGTACGCCCATGGTGATGTATTCTCCCTCACCGGAGAAGGCCATGGTTTTGATGGTGGCGGTGTTGATGTTCGTCCAGTCGTAGCTGTTATCGGTTACCGTCATTCGGCCTACCTTGGTGGAGGTCAGGCTGGTGGTCATATCCACATAGAAGTGGTGACGCACGCCGCCGTCCTGGACGAACAGACCGAATTTTGGCCATTTTTCTGTGGATTTGATGCCATTTACATGGATCTTGGTCTCAAAGTAGAAGCTGTCCTCCCGGAAGCTGTCGATATAGCCCAGGGCAATGCCGTTTTCCGATACAGTAACGGTGCCGGTGTTTGCGCCGGTGTCCTTGGACAGATCCAACTGGCTGGTGCTGCTGTAGCTATCCACATTGCCGAAGAAGCTGACCTCGGTCACATACTCCAGGGCGGTATCGTGGTAGCTGTACAAGGCCTTCAGCAGATCCTTTAAGCTTTCCTTATCACTTTTTTCGCTCATGCGGACGATGTAGTTCAGGGGGCTGTAGGAAACCGTCAGAACCTCGTCGCCCTTGGTAGCGGTAATGGTAAAGCTTTCGGCGTACTGCTGAGGATTGATGCCGGATACTTCCACATAGTGCAAAGTGTCCTTTTCCTGCACCTGACAGGGGTTTCCGTCCACGGTAAAGCTTACGCCGTCAACATTGCCGTAGAAATAATAGCGCACGGCGATCTTAGACTGGAACACCAGGGATGCGCCGTAGAAGCCTGCGCCGGTGAGTTTGCCGTCTACAAGCATCTGTGTGTAATCCGTAGGAAGGGTGACATCACCGGTCAGCTCGTAGCCCTTGTTGGCCAGGTTGTCGGTTTGAATGTCAAAATACTCCTGTGCGGCAGCACCGTAATGGAGCATATGGCGCACCATCTTTTTGGTCCGGGCAGGATAATTGCCCTCCAAAATGGCTTCGGCATAGGCTCTGACAGAGTAGGTCTTCTGCAGAACCGTTGCACCGCTGTGCACAAAGTCCAGCGTGATATCCTCTGTCATCTGCGCAGCCGCCAGCTCCACAGCAAGAACATACTGTCCCTGACTGTCCGGAGTCAGTGTGCTCAGGTCAAATGTGTTTGCCTGACCGTTCACAGTGGCGTTGACCACGGTGCCGGCATCTGCCTTCACCGTAAAGTGCATGGTCAGATCGTCGCCTAAGTTAAGCTGCTGACCTACTACCTCGGGTGCTGTGCTGACTTCTGTGGCAAAAACGCCGACAGAGCACATTCCCAGCAGCAGGATCACTGCCAACAGAAACGACAGGATTTTGGTTTTGCTCATTTGTGTTTCCTCACTTTCCTGTTTTGTAAGGGTTTTGCATGAATATTAGGGCATTGATGTACGCACCAAAGCCCTCATGGCTTAAAACCGCGGCTTTAAGCCATGAGGCCTTTGGCCAGTGGCCGGGCAGTTTTTCTCTGCCCGGCCATTTGCCGTCAGGTTAGAGAGTTATGCGGTTTTTTCTGACAGATAGCTTTCTGCTTCCTGTTTGGTTTTGAAGATTTCCACAGAAAGATTTTCGATTGTGGTCGTAGCTGTGTTATAACCGGTGAATTTCACGGTGCTTTGCGCCATGGAAACACGGGTGCTGGAATAAACCACGGTACCGTCGATCAGGAAATAGAGCCTGTTGCCGATCACAAGGATCTCATAATCAATACTGTTTCTGGTTCCGTTGTCGTTTTCGTGGAGGATCAGCTCCCACTTATCCCAGCCGGTTTGGTTGGCCTTGGACATGGTAAAGATCTGATACTTTCCGGCGGCTGTGCGCTCCAAAGCAATGAAATACTCGTTCTTCGCATCGGCAGAAACCAAGATTCGTGCCTGTCCCCAGTCACCGGCATTTGTTAAGGTCAGCTTACCCTTCACGCTGTAGTAGGCTGTCCGCAGCACATTGCCGCCACGGGTCAGGTCATCCACCTTGTGCTCGGCGTTGGAATTGGTGGTTAAGCTGTATACGCCGTTTCCGTTGTCTTTAAACCAGTTGCAGGTCAGACCCAGCTTGGTCCGTTCCGCAACGATTTCCTTTGCGCTTTGGATGGCGCTGTTTGCAGCATCCCCGGTGAGCACACTGTAGCCGCTGGCTGTCAGTGCGGTGTTGAAGGAGAAGATACCAACCGCGCCGTTTTCTGCCGCAAAGCCCTTTTCGTCGAACAGCACCAAAGCATCATCGACGTAGAAGTAATAGGCTTTGCCGTCACGGACCAGCTTCAGCTTTACGGTATCGTTTCCGGTAAAGGACATTCCCGGGACTTGGGTAGATACGGAGCCGCCCCAGTCATCACCACCGCCGGCAGGCTGATACACAACGCCTGCATGGGTAGCGGTCAGATTGGGCTTCATATCCACGAAGAACTTGACCATTTCGGTGCTGCCGTTGACCATCAGGCCAAACTTGGGATAGCCGTCATTGTTCAAAACGGCCGTCACATTAACCTCAGTTTCAAAGCAGAACTTGTCGGTCAAGATATTGTGGACATAGGCATACTGGGGTGCACCGCCGAATACCCGGATCGCAGGCTGCTGACCATGATCCAATGTCAGTTCCACGCCGTTGGAGGTCCTATAGCTGTCTGCCTTACCGAAGAATTCACCCCGGAAGATCTTTTCGTACAGATAATCGGAGAAGACCTTGTAGCCGTCCTCACTCATATGCAGCCTATCGGCGGCAAAGAGGGCTTCGTTACCGTTTTGCTTATCTGCTGTGACCATCCGGTCAAACAGATCAATGCCCTCCACATAGCTGAGACTGTCGCAAAGGGTCTTTGCGCCGTCGATCAGTGCACCAAGCTTGGCGTTCTTGTAAACGCCGTTTTCATAGGCACTGGGGCTGGGGGTGGTATAGATATAGTAGATTTCTGCGTTGGGGTGATCTGTGTGGAGCTTTTCAAAGAGGAGCTTCAGGTTTTGGACCGTCTCTTCTCCGCTCTTGCCCCATACATTGATATCGTTGTCACCCATGAGGATCACAAACCGGTCTGCAGCAAAGGGCAGGATCATCCGGTCATAGACCGACAGCCAGTCAATGACTGCCGAACCGCCAATGCCCAGGTTGTAGCCGTTGACATACTTGCAAAGACCGCTTTGCTGCTCCCAGGTGCTCCAGAAATCCAGGTTGGAGTCACCGAAGATCAGGGTGCCGCCCTTGCCGGCGCAGCTATTTTGGGTGATGTACTCGTTGTACAGAGCATCCATCCGGTTTTGGAACCGGGTCACAAAGGCTTTTTCCGATTTGCTTTCTGCGTAGGAGACTGCTGCGGCTTCTGTTTCAAACACCTGGGCTGCAAGGTTTTCCACAGTGGTTGTGGCAACGTTGTAGCCTGCGAATTTGACGGTACTTTCCTCCATGGCAACACGGCTGCTGGTGTAGCAGATCTGGTTGTCGATGAGGAAGTACAGCCGATCACCGATCACGATCACTTCAAAATCGATGGCATTGCGGTTGCCGTTCAGTTCTGCGTGCTCAATCAGACGCCAGTCGTTCCAGCCTTCTTCGTCGGCCTTGGACATGGTAAAGATCTGATAGCTGTTTTCGCCGGTTTTCTCCAGAGCAATGAAGTGCTCGTTGTGGGCATCGGAAGAGACAAGAAGTCTTGCCTGACCCCAATTCTCTGCATTCGTCAGGGTCAGCGTGCCGCTGATGCTGTAGTAAGCCGTTTTCAGAACGGTTCTGCCCATCTTGACATCATCCACCTTGCTGCCGTCCTGGGAATCGGTTACCAGTGTGTAGATCCCGTCGGCAGTTTGTGTAAAGTGATTGGTGGTCAGGCTGATTTTGGACAAGGCTACGGCATCGGTTTTGGCGGTTTCGATGGCTGCATCGGCATCGTCACCCACTGCCACGGTGTAATCCGTTGCGGTCAGGACGCTGTTGAAGGAGAAAATGCCAACAGCACCCTGTTCGGAAACAAAGCCGTTTTTATCACCCAGAACCAGCTCGTCATTGACATACAGATAGTATGCGTTGCCGTCACGAACCAGCTTCAGCTTTACGGTATCCGTACCGGTTAAGCGCATGCCGGTTACATCTGTGGACTTCGCGTTGGCCCAGTCGTCTTCGCCGTCAGCAGGCTGATACACCACGCCGACCCTGGAGGCGGTCATTTCCGGGGTCATGTCCACAAAAAACTTGACCATTTCGGTTGCGCCGTGGACCATAACACCAAACTTGGGATAAGCGTCAGCGTTCAAAACTGCGCTGACATTCATTTGGGTTTCAAAGCAGAATTTGTCGGTGTACACGTTGTGCAGATAGGCATACCTGGGGGCACTGCCGAACAGCTCCACAGAGGGTTGATCACCCCGGTCATTTCTCAGCTCGATGCCGTTGGTGGTCTTGTAGATACCTTCCGCTACGCCGAAGTTCTCGCCCCGGAAAAGTGTTTCATACAGATAGGAAGACCACAATGCATAGCCTTCATCATTCATATGGATATCATCGTCCCGGAACAGCTCTGCCTTCACATTCTGCCCGTCTTGTGTCAGCAGCAGATGAGAAGTATCGATGCCCTGAACATAATCCAGACTGTCACAAAGGTCCTTTGCGCCACGGATCAGCGCCTCATACTTGTTATTGAGGAAGTTGCCGTCCCGGAAGGAGCCCGGGGTGGGGAAGGTGTAGAGATAGATGATTTCCGCATCGGGGAAATCGGCGTGGATCGTTGCGAACAAGGTCTTCAGCTCCGCAACGGTTTCTTCACCGCTGTCACCCCATACCGTAATATCGTTGCCGCCTACATAGATCACAAAGCGGTCTGCGGCGAAGGGCTTGACCAGTTGCTTGTAGCCATGGAGCCAGTCACTGACCGTGGTGCCGCCAATGCCGATGTTATAGCCGTTGACATACTTGGTAAGACCGGTTTGATTTTCCCAATCGCCCCAAAAATCAATGGTGGAGGAGCCCAGCAGCAAGGTGCCGCCCTTGCCAGCGCAGTTGTTTTCGGTGATGTACTCGGCGTACAACCGGTCCATGCGGTCCTGGTACTGGCTTTCGTAAGCCTTGACCGTCTTGCCGGCTACATAGGCTTCAACGGTGGCCGCATCCCGGAAAACCTGTGCAGACAGGCCCTGTACCGTGGTCGTACCCACATTGTATCCGGTGAACTTGACGGTGCTTTCCTCCATGGCGACCCGGCTGCTGGTGTAGCAGATCTCATCGGCTACGAGGAAATACACATGATCGCCGTTGACGATCACTTCAAAATCAATGCTGCTGCGGCTGCCGTTGATGGCTGCGCTTTCAATCAGACGCCAATCGTTCCAGCCTTCTTCGTTTGCTTTGGACATGGTAAAGATCTGATAGCTGTCTTCATCTGTTTTCTCCAAAGCAAGGAAGTACTCGTTCTGCGGATCCGCAGAAATGAGAATTCTTGCCTGACCCCATTGCTCCGCATCTGTTAAGCTCAGGCTGCCCTTAAGGCTGTAGTATTTTGCGCGCATCACAGTTTTGCCGATCCGCACATCGTCCACCTTGTGCTGAGCGTCGGAGTCGGTTGTCAGGGTGTAAATGCCGGGTGCAGTTTCCGCAAAATGATTTGTACTCAGGTTGATGGCAGACAAGGCTTCCACATCCTTTTGCGCTTGTGCCAAAAGATCCTTTAATTCCTTTTGGGTCTTGATCACACTGTAATCAGTCAGCTTCAGGGAAGTGCCGAAGGAGAAGACGCCTGTTGCGGCGGCCTTGCCGGACAGGTCACTGCCCACGGCCTCCAGCTTGCCGTTTACATAGAAATAGTAATGCTTTCCATCCCGGAGCAGGCTCAGCTTTACTGTTTTTTCGGCCAAATTCAGATTGCCGGAAAGGGGCCAGGTCTTCTGTCCGGCCCAGTCATCCTCACCGCCGGAAAGCTGATGGACGGCACCGATGGTGCCCACTTGCTTTTCGGTATTCATATCCAAATAGAACTTGACCATTTCAGCCCCGTCATGGGTCATGAAGCCAAATTTGGGGTAGCCCTCATCTGCCCGGATACCGGTCACCTGGACTGTCATCTCCAGATAGAACTGCTTTTGGCTTAAGTCCTTTACATAGGCATACAAAGGCGTTGCCTTGTCAGCATCCATCACAAGATAAGGCGTCTTGCCCTGATCGGTGCCCATATCCAATGCGTCACTGGATGTGTGTGCTCCTGCGGTGCCGAAGAAGCTGCCCTCAGGCGTGATCACCGGCTGGGTCTCATCTTCCGGAGCGTCTTCGTGGAATTCCTTGTTTGCCAGGTAGCTTTGGGCTGCGGCCTGATTTTCAAAGACCTCAGCAGAAAGCTTTTCCACTGTGGTGGTAGCCACATTGTAGCCGGTGAACTTGACGGTGCTTTCCGTCATGGAAACGCGGTCACTGGTGTAGTAGATTTCATTGTCGATCAGGAAGTACAGCTGATCACCAATCACCACAACTTCAAAATCGATGCTGTTGCGACTGCCGTTTTCCGTGCCGCTTGCGATCAGCTCCCAGTTATTCCAGCCTTCCTCATTTGCCTTGGACATGGTGAAGATCTGATAATTGCCGTCACCTAATTTTTCCAAAGCAAGGAAGTATTCATTCTGGGGATCAGCGGAAACAAGAATTCTTGCCTGACCCCATTGCTCCGCATCTGTCAAAGTCAACCTGCCGCTGACACGGTAGTATGTTTCCCGCATAACCTGGCCGGCAACGGTCACATCGTCTACCTTGTGCTGGGCATCGGAGTCGGTGGTCAGGGTGTATACCCCCGGAGCGGTCTTGGTGAAGAAGTTCTCCGTCAAAGCCACTGTGTTGAAAGCTGCCGCATCGGACTGTGCCTGGGCAATGATGGTGCTAAGGGAGGTTCCGCTTTGTACAATCTTATAATTTGTCAGCCTCAGGGAGGTACCAAAGGAGAAGATACCGGCTGCGGTGGGCATGGAGGACAGATTGCTGTCGGTAGCCACAAGCTGGCCGTTTACATAGAAATAGTAGCGGTCTGTGTCCCGGAGCAAGCCAAGCTTTACCGCAGCGCTGCTCAGGTCCAGCTTCTGCTTCAGGTTCCAAACACGCTGTCCTGCCCAGTCGTCCGCGCCGCCGTTTACCTGCCTGACAGCACCGACAGCACCGACCTGCCGATCGGTGGTCATATCCAAATAGAATTTGACCATCTCATTTCCGCCCGTGATCATCAGACCAAACTTAGGATAGCTCTCATCGGAGCGGATGCTGATAACCTGTGCGGTCATCTCCAGATAGAACTGATTGGCGGTCATATTCTTGACATAGGCATACAAGGGAGTTGCTTTGCCCGCATCCATCAAAAGCAATGGCGATACACCGCTGTCGGTGGACATATCCAGCACATCACTGCTGTGGCAGTTTCCTGCGCTGCCGAAGAAATCACCACTGGGGTATTCCTTCCAGTCCACATCCTCGGGATAACCGAATCTGGCCACCACGAACACATCTTCCGCAGGCATGGTGAAGGTGTTCTCGCTGTGACAGCCGTTGACAGTCAAAGAGATTAGTTCATAGCCCTCGTCCGGCGTTATCGTCAGGGTGATGGGATCCCCTTCCTTTGCCTCAGAGCAGTTTGCGGTAACACTGCCGTTGGCTGTGGGCAGAACGGTTACAAAGTACACGCCGGGTGTCCGGGGAGCCTCTGTTTCCTGTATAGCAGGCTCCGTTTCCTCAATATATGCGTCTGTTGTGGTGACCTCCGGCTCTGTTGTCGCCGGGGGTTCTTCTGCATTCTTGCAGCTTGTCAGTACCACGGATGCAAAGGCCAGCAGTACCATCAACAGCGCAAGGACGCTTGTGTATTGTTTTGTCATACTGCCACTTCCTTTACTTCAGAATAAATCTTGCTGCCAGATCTGTGGGGAATCGGCCTGCAAAGAACCACCAGGGATCACCACGGAACTTCATAATGGCTTCTGTGACCTGGGATGCAGTGGCATAGTCCTGATCACAGGTTTTGAAGGCAAAGCCGACCGCGGCATCACCGGCTCCCACAATTTCAGCCGGAATAAAAGCTTCCACCACGGTGGTATAGCTGCCGGTGGTCAGGTCCTCTGTGGTTTTCATGGTCTTGACCATATAACCGCTGTCACCGAAAGCGGTGGCGGCAAAGTGATCGTTGTTGATCCAAAATTCTGCATTGGTGTTGTAGTACCACACACCACGCTCGTCAGAGCCTTCGTTCCACATATACACCTTGGGCTGATAACCGTGATGCACCTCATAGGCAAGGTAGACACCCATCTGGGTGCGATAGCCGTAGACAGTCATTTCGTTGCCGCTTTCGCTGTCCTTTTCCGTTGCCAGCCTGGTGTTTTCCTTGTCCCAATCGCTCAAGTTTCCATCCAGTGCGATTTCCGGCATATAGGCAGCCATATAGTGCTTCACAGTATCCTTTTTGGTGACATAATGATTGACGGTGATATTGGCCTCCGTGTTGAAGAAGAACAGGCCGGGGATAGAACCGTCTTCCAGACCCTTTACATCCAAATCGGACAGCATAAATCTGCCGTTGACCAGCATCACCAATTGGTTTTCATAACGGATCAGCTCTATATTGACCGTCTGATCTGCGTTCAGGCTGACACAGGACTGGATTCCGAAGGTATGGCTGGAATTCGTTTCCCATTGCCACTGGGTACCGATAAATTCTGTGGTTTGGGCCGCGATCCGGCCAATGCTGTTCACAGCTTCGCCTGCGTAGTCAAAGTAATAACCAAGCAAGCTGTCCAGGGATTTGGATACAACGCCAAATTTGGGATAGCCGTCGTTGTTAAGTACATCACCGATCTGCACATCTACATTTAAATAGTAGGCATCCAGCAGCTCATCACCAAAATAGTAGAACTGGTTGGAGCCGCCGGTTTGGGTGATCTGATCACCGCTGACCCGGAAGCCGTCGGTCATCACCGTCTGACCGCTGGCATCGATGCGATACCAGGAGGTAGGATCCTGGAAGGAAGAGCCTACCATCAGGGTCCAGGTGGTTCTGCCGGATGCGTCGTAGTCCTTTCTGGTATTGAAGGACGGGGCGCAAATCAGGCTTTCCGGCTTTTCTTTCAAGTTTAGTTCCCTGTAGGGGATATAACACTCCACATCATAGCCGGTGCAGTTGGAGCTGTTCAGCTCACCGTAAATATGCACCTTGCTGGCGGAATTGACATAGGCACGCATATATTCATAGCTGACAGCGGACTGCACACCGATCCAGCCCTCAACAGCGCCGTCCAGTCCGTAGCGGATCTGCAGGACATTGGCGTTGAGCTGGTCGGTGCCGCCCATGCCCAACTGGATCTCCACGGATGTATTTTGGAAGATAGCCTGTTCCGGATTGACATAGACACTGGTGTCATTGCTGTGGAAGCCGAAGAATACACCTTCTTCTGCCATCTTGGAGTACATGGTCATGGTCACGCCGTTGGTATCGGCAAAGGCAATTTTTTCACCGGTGTATTCTTCCGGATGGACGATGCCGTCAAAGGTAACGGTGTCGTCTGCCGGGGCATCGGTTTGCCAGCCGTCAATCTGGGAAAGCACCGGTCTGTTTTGCCGCTTTGCCATTACCGCGATTTCGGAAATGGCGTACTGGGTATCCGATGCAGGCATGGCAATCTCGATGGCGGTTACTTCCGCAGGCTCAAATTCCATGGCAATGCTGCCACCGGGAACCACATAGCCTTCTTCGGTGTAGTACAAGCTCCAGTCGTAAGACAGGTCCTTGATGACCTTGGTGCCGCCACCGGCAAGATGAAGCTTGACAGCGGAAATGCTGCTGTACAGATAGTCATAGTTGTAGCTGTTGTAGACCGCAATGCCGCTGACGGTTTCGGCCTTCTCAAACTGGAGCTTGACAGTGGCAGCACTGCCGTCAAAAAGGGTGTCCTGCAGGAAGCTGCTGTCCCGGTGGACGATAATGCCGTCGGTCATGGCCTCTGCCATGCCATCAGCAATGTGGTCTGCGGTGACGGTTGCTTTTCCTGCCACATTTTCATACTGATAGGTGGTCAGGGGCATAAAGGTGGCAGAGGGACCGTTGGCTACAGGCACCAAAAGGCCGTTGCCGTTTTCTGCCCAGTGCAGCTCGTCCATTGCAATCGCTCTTTTGGAGTTGCCGTTGACCCGATCCAAGTGGGCATGGTAAACGATGTAATCCTGTCCGTCACGGTTTACCACGCTGCAGTGACCGGTACCGGAGGCCCAGGTCCAGTGACTGTCGGCGTATAACAGGTAGCCGCCCTCTGCCTGGCTCAGCTTGCGGAAGGGGCCTGTGGGGCTGTCACCTACGGCCACGCGGACACAATAGGTTTTCTGCAGGTAGGAGTTTGCCGAATACAGCAGATAGTACTTGCCGGACTCCTCATTGTAGATCATGTGCGGCGCTTCGTTGACCTTGCCCTCGTTCATGGTCACATCCTGCTTGCTGTCAAATTCCTGACGGTTGGGCATTGTCAGAGCATGCACCTGGGTATAATCCGGCGTAAAATCGTCATGCAGTGCCATCACATAGATGCTGGACTCGGAAATGGCCAGGTTTGCACCTAAGTCATGGCAGAAGTAGACATACTTTGCGCCGGTTTTGGGGTCAAGGAAGGGATTGATATCAATGATCTTCATATAGCCATCCGATTCCTGTTCATATAAGGGATGGCCGGGATCCATATTGGAAAAATCAAATACAGGTGCATAAGTCAAAATCTTCTTTTCCTCGTCCACCACCACAGGCTCTTTGCCAAGATACTTGTTGTACTGGACAAAAGGACCGGCAGGGGAGTCGGACACGGCAATGTCGCCGTAGAAGTTCAGACCTGTGGAAAAGCTGGTATCATACCGGTTGCAGGTATAGAACATGTAATACAGCTTGCTTTCCTGATCGTATACCACTTCCGGCGCCCAATAGTTGGAAAAACCGTAGGAAATGGTGGTATATCCCGTTGTTTCGTCGTAAGTTCCTTCCGGATTGAGGGCCACGCCTGTGCAGACCCATTCCACCAGATCCCGGGATTTGTAGGCCAGAAAACCTGCACCGCCCAGATCGTCGGAGGTGATATACATATAGTAGTAGCCTGCTTCCTCACCCTCGGAGATATAGATCACATCCGGGTCAGCACCGACGGTCAGCAGGTCGTTCCGATAGAAAATATCTCCGCTTTCGGAAACAATCGTCATTTCTCCTTCTTGATTTTGAAGGAAAAGCAAGCCCACAACCAGTGCCGCGATCAGCAATAGGGCAATTGGAATTATCAGAAGAAGTGTTTTCTTTTTCATCAGCCTTTTTCTCCTCCTGCCGTAATACCTTCAATAAAATACTTCTGTACGAAAATGTAGATCAAAACTGTGGGGATAATGGCGACAATGTTGGCAGCCAGGATGCTGGGCCAGTCACCGGAGTAGCGGTCCGAGAATACGGAAACTGCGATCTGCAAGGTCTGATAATCGGATTTCAAGTAGATCAGCGGTCCAAAATAATCGTTGTAGCCGCCTACAAAGCCCAGCACACCCTGAGAAAGCAGTGCGGGCTTTACAAGGGGCAGGACGATCCTGACAAAACAGCCAAAGGGGCCGATGCCGTCGATCCGGCTGGCCTCGATCACAGAATCGGGAATGGCGTAGATCGCCTGGCGCATAAAGAACACACAGGCTGCCGCACCGAACATGCCGGGGATCATCAAGGGCACAAAGGGTGCATTGACGGTCACGCCCAAATAATCCCAAATGATATAAGAGGGCACCAATGTAGCAATGCCGGGCACCATCATGGTGGCGATCAGCAGGCCAAACATCACATTCTTGCCCCGGAAACGCATCTTTGCGAAGGCATAAGCCGCCAAAGTAGAGGTCAGCAAGCCTAAAACCGTGGGGGGAATAATGATCCAAAGGGTGTTGAAGAAGCCTTCCACAATGGAGGTGGAGGAGGCCACCTTCTCAAAGGCATTGATATAGCCTTGCAGGGTAAAGCCCATCTTAGGCCACCAGGTGAAGCTGCCGATGGTTTCTTCCTTGTGCTTAAAGGAGGAAATCAGCATAATGGCGAAGGGCACCAGCACAAACAGGGCAAACAGAATAAGCCCTGAATAAATTATGATTTTACGCAATAATTCCTTGCGTCTTTTTGCCTTAATCATAATTCACCCACTTTCTCTGCATCCTGAAGTTCAGGACGGTCACAATGGTGATCAGTACAGCAATGATCCAGCCCATAGCGGAGGCAACACCCAAATCGGAGCCGCCGGAGGCGTTGAATAGCTGCTTATACAGGTAGAACACCACGGTCATACCCTGATATCCCGGTCCGCCGTCAGGGGTCATAACCTGAAATCTGGTAAACTCCTGCAGCGAGCCGATCAGACCTGTAACCAACAGATAGAAGATGGTAGGGGAGATCAGGGGCAGGGTGATCTTAAAAAACCGCTTCACTTCGCCGGCACCGTCAATTTCCGCGGCTTCGTGCAGCTCCCGGGGGACACCGATCAGGGCCGCTGTCAGCAAAATGATGTTAAAGCCGGTGGAGCTCCATACCAGCAGAATAAACATGGCCACCCGGTAAAATTCTGCGCTGCCCAGCCAATCGATAGGCTCGCTGATCCAGCCCCAATCCATTAAGGTGGTATTGAGCATACCGTAGTTGTAGTCGTAGATCCACTTCCACATGAAGGTGATGGCCACCATGGAGCAGACATAGGGTACGAAGTAAATGGCTTTGAAGCCCTTGGCACCACGGACATTGGTGGCGATCAGCGCACTGATCACAATGGATAGGATCAACGCCGTCACCGTTGCCAGTAGGACAAACCAGGTATTGCCCAAGGACTGCCAAAACAGCTCGTCCTGGAATATTTCCACAAAATTCTCAAAGCCTACAAACTTGGCAGTATGCAGCCGCAGACCTTTAAAGGTGTTGAAGCATAAGTACAGGGAAAGCAGCAGGGGAATCAGGCCAAACAGGCAGAAACCCAAAAGGGGAATGTTGGCAAAAACGATGCCCTGCACCTCTTCCTTCCGCAGTCGTCTTTTTTGTTTCATGTGTTCTGCCTCCTGCTCAGATTGTTATGTTCCATACGATCTCCTCACTTTCTCAGGGTTCGTAGTGTCTGTTGACTCACCAAAGCCTCCATGACCTGAAGCACTTTCAGCTCATGGAGCCTTTGGCCAGTGGCCGGACAGTTGCCTGCCCGGCCATTTGCCGTTCGGTTTGATCAGCCGTTATAGTCGGTATATTCGTAGAGCTTTTCCTGGGTTGCTTCGGCGTACTTTTCAAACATCTCGTCTACGGTCGCCTTGTTTTCACGGACGGTGTAGTTGAGGAAGTTTGCCCAGTCGTCGATCCAGGCGGAATTGGTCAGGCTCCACCAGTCACCGGCACGCTGCACCTGGGCAGCCTCCACAAAGACGATGGAGTTGGCAGGATCCTGCGTAGGCTGCAGGAAGATATCCTGGGAAGCCAGTGCCTTCTGATTGGGGATGGCAAAGCCGGCCTCAGCCTGGGCCTTCTGTCCCTCTTCGCCTGCCACATATTTCAGGAATTCAAAGGCGGCTTCCTTATTCCGGGAGCCTTCTGCGATGGAAAGGCCCATGGAGCCGGAGTGACCGCCGGCCACGCCGTGGACTGTCACATTACCGTCTGCGTCATACTCCTTGTAAACCGGCAGCGGTGCCACATTCCAGGAGCCTGCGCCCCACTTTTCATTTTCGGACATATTCTTCCGCAGAGTAGGCACTTCAAAGCGGCCGTCTACAAACATGCCGAACTTACCGGATGCAAAGTAGTCCTCTGCATCGGCAGTGCCCAAAGAGTTGGCACCCATGGAAACACCGTAGCCAAGCTGCTGGCTTCCGTCGGAACGGGTGCCTACGACACTGCCTTCCTTGGCGGTCAGGGCAACGAATTCCAAGAATGCGTCGTACATACTGGGCAGCTCGTTCAGGTTTGCCTTATCCGCATCGGTGATGGCAGCCTTGTCATTGTAGGAAATGAGCTGACCGGCATTGTATGTATTGCCGTTTACGGTGACAGAAGCCACATCGTCCTTGACAATGTAGTTCCTGGAGGTGTCGTTCAGGGTGAACTTATAGTAGCCCTCGTCCATATACTCCACAACATCGCCGCCTACAGACCAGCCGTAAGCAAACCACCACTCGTTGTAGTAGCCGTAGTCACAGCCGTCGATCTTCTGCATTTCCTTGGCAAGCTCAACTGTCTCGCTCCAGGACATGGCAATGCGGTTGTTGAACACTCTGTTGGCAGCATCATAGCCCTTGGCGGTGTAGGAAGTACCGTTTTCGGCGTTGTAAGCTGCCAGCTCTTCTGCAGGCACAGAAATCTCGGTGATCTGCAGCTGCTTCAGGTAGGAAGCATTGTAAAACAGCACCGTGGGGCCGATATCCTTGGGCAGTGCCCACAAAGGTGCGCTTTCGTTGGAAACCGCGGTCTCCGGATCAAAGCGGTAACGGGAAATACCGCTGTCCCACAGCTCACCGTTTGCGTTGGTAAAATCAAAGCCGGTAAAATCACCGCTGTCCAACTGGGTCAGGTACCCTGCATCGGCCCAGGATTTGACAAACTTGTCCTCTACATAAATGACATCCGGGGTGTTGTTGCCGGACAGGGCCAGTGCAGTGTCGCTGGAGTAGGAGGAAGAGGCCTTCTGTACATATTTGACAGTGATATTCTTCTCCTTGCCTACGGTTTCATTAAACTGATCGGTGATGCTTTGGAACACGGATGCTTCCACATCGTCACCCCAGCCCCAAAACTGCAGTGTAACCGTTCCGTTTGTGGGCTTGCCGTTGACGGCTTCGCCCTGTCCTCCGCAGGCACACAGGCTCAGCACAGAAACCAAAACCAGTGCCAATGCGATCCATCTTGTTGCTTTCATAACAAAGTCCTCCTAATTTTAAATTGCAAATTTGATCGTGCCGTCCCGAAGCTGAGCATCGCAGATACATGCCTTGCGGTTGGGTGACGGTTCGTTTTCATATGTATGGATGTGGAAGGTCATTTTCAGCTTTCCGTCACGGTCACGGAAAAATGCGTTATGACCGGGACCGGAAAAATCTTCCCCTTCTGCACCGCAGGTCATGATGGGGCCTACCTTTGTGAAGGGGCCCATGGGCTGGGCTGCTTTTGCCAGGCAGATGCAGTAATCTCTGGTGTGATAGCAGTTGGCAGAATACGTCATATAATAGCTGTCATCCTTTTTCAGCACATAAGGACCTTCATTCCAGGCCTGATCCCCAAAGATTACAAAGTCATAGCTTTCGCTGGGGCCAAAGAGTGTGACAGGGTCGCTGACAATATTCAAAAGATCGTCGCTGAGCTTGCATACACACATTTGGGAAACACGCAAAGTCGGTGTGATGTAGTTTTCAGAGCAGTCCTTGGAAAAGTACAAATAGGGCTGTCCGTCGTCGTCAATAAACACGTGCCCGTCAATGGCTGCATAACCCAAATCAAACATAGGTCCGTTATGGGCATCCACAAAGGGGCCTTCCGGACTGTCGCTGACGGCTACACCGATTCGCAGGGAGTGATCCGATTTCCGTCTTGCGGTAAAATGCATCACATATTTTCCGTTGTGGTGGATAACCTCCGGTGCCCAATAATCCAGTTCTGTCCAGGAATCGCGCAAATCCAAACAAACACCCAAATTTTTCCACTGCTGCATATCGTCGGATTTCCATACCCGGAACCCTTCCGCATCAAAGCAAGTGGCGTACATATAATACGATTCGCCTACAGAAACGACAAATGGGTCACCGATATTTGTCACATTTGTCCTAATTAACATAGCCTTCTCCTTTTAAGTGTAAAATCAGTCATTATCATTATATAATTTCTCACAGGTCTGCACAATACAGAAAAAGTGTCAATTTGGTGAGGAAAAGTTTCACAAACCTGACGAAATATGGTATGATTTCTTGACAAATATTCGTTTGTATCTTATATTCGAATTCAGTAGATGACCCACGGGAAAACCAGGATTGAAAACGGTGAGGTTTTGTTATGGAAAAATATACGACGTTTGACCATATCCGAAAAAAAGACATTTCCAGCTTCAAAGGTCTGGAAGACGAGGTGCTGACTTACATTTACCACAGCAGTCAAAAAGTACCCCTTTCCATTGAATGTTTTGGTATCAGCTATCCCAATCCCAACTTCCACATCCGCAGAACGGATGCAACCTACTTTATTTTGGAATACATCATATCCGGCAAGGGCTACCTGGTGATCGACGGAAAAAAGCACAGCCTGCAGGCCAACGATGTTTACCTGCTGGAGCCGGGGTCCAGCCATGAGTACTATGCCGATAAACAGGATCCCTTCAAAAAAATATGGATCAATTTCAAAAGTGATGTTTTCTTTATGCTTCTCAATGAGTACGATCTGAAGCAGACCTATGTTTTCCATGATACGGATATCCTGGAGGAAATGAGCAGCATTGTGGCGTTGGAAAAGGTGTCTGTCTATAACGATCTGATCTACAAGGCTGCCAGCAAGTATTTGTTCGATATCTTTATGAAATTGGCGGAGAAAAAGCAAATCGCTCCCACCGGGTCCACCATTGCGCAGCAGATCCTGAATGAGCTGGACAAAGCAATCGACTCGGATATCTCCATTGACGATATCTGTAATACCTTGTTTATTTCCCGTTCCAAAATGATACGGGAGTTTAAAAAGCACTATCATACAACGCCCCACGCATATCTGCTGGACCGGAAGATCAGCTTTGCCAAAATGCTGCTGCAGAATTCACGCCACTCCATCAAGGCAATTGCTGCCCACCTGTGCTTTGCCGATGAAAAATATTTTGCAAATGTTTTTAAGGCCAAGACCGGTATGACACCCAGCCAATATCGCAAATCGAAAACCAATATATCCACCTGATTACCGGGTCAGAGGATGGTATATGGTAGAAGTTGTGGCAACGCTGATACGGGATAAAGATCAGCTTGTGATATGCCAACGGCCGGCGGATGAAGAAATTCTAAAGAGAAGTATCGAGGTTTATCATGATTAAAGAAGTAGTACACGATCCGATTTTGCTTGGGATCAAGTCGAAACCTGCGGCAAAAGAGGATTTGCCGGTGGCACAGGATCTGCTGGATACCCTGATTGCTAACAAAGATGCCTGCGTGGGTATGGCGGCAAATATGATCGGCGTGCATAAGCGGATTATTGTTTTCGATAACGAAGGAACATATATGACGATGTTTAACCCGGAGATCGTGAAAATGTCCGGCCTGTATGATGCGCAGGAGGGCTGCCTTTCTTTGTTAGGTGGCCCCCGTCCCTGCAAGCGCTACCAAACCATCAAGGTCCAATGGCAAAACGAACAGTTCCAAACCCGTATCAAAACCTTCACCGGCTGGCCTGCACAGATCATCCAGCACGAGATCGACCACTGCAACGGCATTTTGATTTAAAGAAGAGAATCGGCATAAAACAAGCATTAAAAAAGGAGAAAATACCATGCTGACATTAGACAGAGCAAAAGAATTACTGAGCACCACAACCACCCAGGAGCATCTTTTTCTGCACGCCAAGAATGTTATGGTGGCGATGGGGGGAATGGCCAAACACTTTGGCCAGGATGAGCAGCATTGGATGGCCATTGGTTATCTTCACGACTATGACTATGAGCAGCACCCCGATGAACATCTGGATCATACCCGGCTGCCGCTGCAGGAGGCAGGTCTGACAGACGAAGAGATCCGTGGAATTTTGGCACACGGCTATGGCTTGCGTAACGATGTGGAGCCCATTACCAATATGGAGAAGGCTCTGTTTACGGTGGATGAGCTGACAGGTATTATTCAGGCTGCTGCCAGAATGCGTCCTGCCGGGATCACCGATATGGAAGTATCCAGCTTTATGAAAAAGTTTAAGGATAAGAAGTTTGCGGCAAAGTGCAACCGGGAGGTCATTCGGCAAGGCTGCGCAATGCTGGGCATGGAGGTCAGGGATGTGGCCGCAATCTGCATAGAAGCCATGAAAGCTCATGCCGAAGAACTGCAGCTTGCTTAACTTGCACGCAAAAAAGGTGGAGTACATATACCAGAAGGTCTTTGCCAGACTCATCATGTACAACTTTACTGAGTTGGTTACCTCGCCCGTAATCATTCAGAAAGCCGATGCTAAGTATGCCTATAAAGCAAACTTCTCTGTCGCGGTACATGTTTGCAAACAATTCTTTCTTGGTAATGTATCTCCACCAGATGTTGAAGCTCTCATTCGCAAGCATGTTGCTCCTATTTGACCAGGCAGAAGCAGGCCTCGCAAAATGACCGTTAAGCACGCGGTTAGCTTCATCTATAGAGTAGCCTAAATTTCGTGCTTTGGATAGCTTTTTTAAGCGGATTTGCTAATCCGCTTGCTTGTCGTACCTAAATTACAGAAAAACGCATCCAAAACAGTTTCCTATCTTGGATGCGCGCATTTTCCTTGCTTTACCCACGAGGCCCTGTCGCTAACTTAATGACATTGGGAGCAATCCTGGGAGGTATTTTTAAGGCGTATTGTAATCTCTGCAGTTCTGTGATAAAATGGGCATACGGTGAAAGCCGAATTTATTTTTTGGAGAATGCTGTTTGAAGAAGAACAACACCTTGGAGATTGTATTGTAAACGGGAGGTTTGCAAATACATTCTCGCAATCCTCTCGTATCTTGGGCGTCAACGATTTATGAAAGGATTTTAAAAATGAACAATTTGACGATACGTTTAGAAACAGAAAAAGACTATAG
>JAFSET010000050.1 GCA_017435615.1 Oscillospiraceae bacterium
AATTCTATCTTCAACACGTTTTAATTCTAAAAGGATTTCAACAAGCAATTCTTTTTCAGACATAGATAATAATCTGTTCCGCTCTTCTCTTATTTGCCGTTCTCTTTCTTCCTGTCGTTGCCGTGCTTTTTCTTTCATTCTCTCAAACATAAATATTTCCGCCCTTATCTGTATTTTTCTATAATAGCAAATCGCATTTCTTCCGTTTTCTTGAACAAGTCGTATGTCCTGTATTCGTCGTAATGCAATCTTTCGGCAACTTTCTGAAATGCTCGCTCTCGCTCATAATCATTCTCGATATAGACAAAATCTAAGTAACACTGGTGACACCAATAATTCCTTATTTCCCGAATCTCATCTATTGTGGTGTACTCTTCTTCAGAAAAATCGGGTAAATTATCACTGTTGTCAAGTTCTTCAAGTTCTCTTGCTATTTTTCCCAAGTTCATTTTTTCAACAGACTTTAGATTGCTTCTAAAATTTCCTTTGTGCATCGCTGCGTATATGATTTTTAAATTGTTTTCTATACATTGAACCTGTTGGATTAATTCACTATGTATAAGTTTAAATCGGTTTCTATCCATACTGCCATTCCTTTTGCTTATATATGATGTTGCGAATTTCTGTTCATTGTTATGTTTTCATTATACCACACCGCCAATGTAATGTAAATATTTTTGCAAAAAGGTGTGTCCTATATTGACAGCAGCAGAAGGGTTTATTCTTGGAGTTGGTGCGAAGATGTTTACTATCGCCGGCCCGGTTATTGTGTATGGAACAGTTGCGAGTGTAATTTATGGGGTTATTTATTGGATAACGACATTGTTCTAACAAAAAAGGCTTGACCGATTGGTCAAGCCTTTTACAGATGGTATTCTTTAATTTCTTCTGTTATAGAATCTTCGCCAATAAATGGTCGCATAATTAACCATGATACTTTATCATCTGATATTAAAACCCATTCATTCGTTTCTTTATCAAGATAATATTCGGTTACTCGTACGTATTTGTGACGTTTGGTTTCGGTGATTGTTTTAATTGTGCGGTTAATATTTTCGCAGAAATATTCAACAATTTTATCTTCAAACTCGTTTTGAGACTCATAATCCCATTCGTACCACTCGAAATGGTCATCCATATAGGCGTAAAGATAATCCTTGCCACGCTTCTTTACAATATCCAGAGAAATATATAAGTCATAATTATCAATCGTACCGGAAAACGCCGCACTGGTTTCATCCAAATCAATAAAGTTTGAGATGCCAATTTTTTCGGTTATTTTCTTTTTAATGTTGTCAAGGCACTCTTTTGGGTTTTTATGTGTTACAGTCTTTAACTTCGAAAATCTCATTTGAGCATTGCACCTCTCTTTATTTCATTATACCACACCGATGTTTTAATGTAAATATTTTTACAAAATGGTGTGTCCTATATTGACAGCAGCAGAGGGGTTCATTCTGGGGGTAGGTGCCAAAATTTTCCAGATCGCTGGACCAGTAATCGTATATGGTGTAAGTGCAAGCGTAGTGTATGGATTTATCTATTGGATTTGTCAAATACTCAAATAAATAAAGGCTCGCCAATCGGCGAGCCTTTATTTATTTCTTTTCCGCTTTTAACCCAGTTAATTCTTCAAAAATGGATAATTCATAGCATGGGATATAGATGCCGTACGATACACCATTATGATAAACTTCTAGTATATAGTAATTTTTGCAAAAGATGTTTCCAATATTATTCCGCTCTAGCTTGTACTGTTTATATACGCCTTGCTTAAAGCCAATCTCTTTGTTCCAGCCAGCTATTCTAATACGTTTCTTTACAGTGTGAATAGATACAAGAGAAGATAAAGGAAATGCATATTTCCCTTCTAAGTTGGCTATGTACAGATAGTTTGCATCAGAAAAGATTTTAAATATGGGATTAAGATAAGGCGCCAATTGCATGCCTTTTTCACATATTTTTAGTTGACCGTTTTTTTCTTTATATAGGAATGATAGAATATCAACTTCTTTGGCATCAGTCGGAACTGACATTTCAGAATAAACGGCAGCGCAGGTTTTCTCAAGGTTCGTAAGTGTATGGGAGCTTTCTTCTGTTCCTAAAACAGCTTTTTCTTTTAGTGTGCTGATGATTTTAAGAATTCCCCAAATAAACAGACATACGCCACCAAGCCAGAATACCCAAGGGGCATTTTTGTATGCTTGGTTAAGCGAAACGGTAACTAATCCTCTTATAATACCTGCGACGGAAATTGCCCCTAAGCCACCACAGATTAATTGCGTAATTCGCAATGGGAGAGGGAGTTTTGATCGTTCGATCGTTTCTTCTGCTTTTTTAGAGGATTGCTCAAATGACTGTGTCATAGCAGAAGAGGGCTTCATAACCAAAAACTCTGTGCCATTGAATTGCTCGTTTTTCTTGTCTGTAGTTAAATCTATTCCTAAAAACGGTTTCATAAAAGCACCTCCTTTAAAACATTATATCACATCAATTGTTTGCTGTAAATTCCTATTATCTGAGTTATATCGAAAGGAAATAAGCCAGTTCGACAAAAAACACTGCGTCCTAAGTTGACACAAGCAGAGGGATTTATCCTCGGCGTTGGCGCAAAAATGTTTACCATTGCGGGACCTGTTATTGTGTATGGCACAGTGGCGAGTGTGGTATATGGGGTTATTTATTGGATAACTACTTTATTCTAATGCAAAAGGCTTGACCGAATCGGTCAAGCCTTCAGTAATTTTGAAGATACAATAGCATTTCATTCCGAATTTAATGCGATATATTTATCACATTTCTATTGACAAGAACAAATTATGTGATATAATTATCACATAAGAGATAAATATATCACATTTCGGAGGCGTTTATGAAAAAGAAAGAACGGCTTGTTCCTGTTGGTACAAAAATATTTTGGGGGCAAACGGTTATGGGAATATTGTGGATTGGTGTAGGTTTGACTGGTATGTTTGATAACTTGATTTGCGATATCCTAAAAATACTGTTTCTCATAGCGGCTATTGTTGCGTTGGGCAAGGTTATCAGAATTGGACGAATTGGAGATGATGGTGACGAAATGGCCGAGTACAACTACATTAAGGCGCAAGCAAAGGCCGGTGGAACATTACATATGGTGCTATGCATAGCATCAATCGTGTTTGCTTTAGGGTTTGGTTTAGTACAAAATATGGATATTAGTTGGACGAGAATTATCTCTCTTATTCTCTTCATTCTTATGGGTATTCATAATCTGCTGATTGGATTATTCTTCCGGAAACTTGAGGCAGAATAATATGACTAAATTAACTACGAAAATGTATGAATTCCGAAAAGCTATGAATATTCAACAGGCAGAGCTTGCTGACCGGGTGGGCGTCCGTAGAGAAACGATAGGAAAACTGGAAAATGGCAAGTATAATCCGTCGCTAAAATTAGCTATGGATATCGCAAAAGTTTTTGGTGTGTCGGTTGAAGAGGTTTTCTTTTTTACTGCTGAGGAAGACGAAGAATAAAACGATTTAGTCTTAATAGAACACGAAACTATGGGTCCTATATTGACACCAACAGAGGGTTTCATATTAGGCGTCGGCGCAAAGATGTTTACGATAGCGGGACCCGTGATTGTTTATGGTACGGCGGCATCGGTTGTTTATGGAATTATTTATTGGATAACGACAATGTTTTCGTAACGAAAAGGGGATTGTTTTGCTTTTTCACAATCCCTCCGTCAAAAATCAAAGATTTTTGCCACCTCCCTTTACACAAGGGAGGCTACAAAAAGGCTTGACCAATCGGTCAAGCCTTAAAAATTCTTTTGAAAAAACCTTTTATTTTGCTGGTTGGTTTAAATTGCGTGGGAGCAGGAAATGGTTTATCCAACACCCAAGGCAACTCAAAAATGTTGCTTATTGAAATTGTAAAATAATCTCCTGTCTGTTCGTTTGGTGATGCAAATCCGTCCGTAATGACAAGACTAAAAAACAAATTATCTTGTATATCAATTTCATACTGCCCCATCGTTGCAACTTTGCCGCAGACCGTATAGTCCACACCGATATATTGCATTGTATGATCCAACTCAAAACTCATGATTTCGTCCGGTTTCGCGATATCAACACCAAAGTCGGCAAGAAACGCTTCGAGTTTGGGGAACTTGCCTTTGATTTGTGCATAGAAATTCTCGCAACATACGCACTCGCAAAGCAAATGTGTTTTGTAATATTCTATCGTTTTCTCAATATCAACTTCAAATATATATTCATCTTTTTGAATCGTGGTCATACTGACACCTCGCTTTGCTTTATTATACAACACCGCCTTCTTAATGTAAATACAGATATTTAAGATTGATTTCTGCCTTAAATTGTGTATAATAGTGGCAGATAGTACGCAAGATAATACGCAAGTTATTGGAGGTGTTTTCTTGAAGGATTACAAGCCGCCCTTTACGATCACAAATGAGATTTTGACCTATGTATCGTCCATTTCCGAAAAAGTGGGACGCATTACCGCAACCAGCAACATGGAGGCAAAGCCCCATCTGCGGAAGAACAACCGGATCAAGTCTATTCACGCTTCTCTGCGAATCGAGGCAAACTCCCTCTCCCTGGGACAGGTACGGGATGTTATCAATGGCAAGACCGTTCTTGGTGAACAGAAGGAAATCCAGGAAGTAAAGAACGCCTATGCAGCCTATGAAAAACTGGCGGAGATTGATCCGTTCGATATTCAGGATCTAAAAGCTTTCCACGGCATCATGACCAAATACCTCGTAGATGAGTCCGGGGATTTCCGTCGTGGTGAAGAAGGTGTCTTTAACGGCGATCAATGCATCTTTATGGCACCGCCGGCAAAGTTCGTCCCTCAGCTCATGGATGACCTGTTCCATTGGATGAAGTCGGCACAAAAAGACGTGCATCCGCTGATCCTCAGCAGCGTGTTCCATTATGAGTTTGTTTTCATTCACCCCTTCTCCGACGGCAACGGCAGAATGGCACGACTCTGGCACACCGCGATCCTTTCCAAATGGAAGCCTGTCTTTGAGTACATTCCCATCGAGAGCCAGGTTGAGAAATTCCAGGAAGACTACTACAACGCAATTGCCAAATGCCATATCAGCGGTGAATCTACCGACTTCATTGCGTTTATGCTCTCCCAGATCGATAAGATCCTGGACGATATTTCTGTTCAGATTACGGAGGATAGCGAACTGCTTTCTGAATACGTTAAACGATTGCTGGATGCTATGCAGTACGATACACCCTACACCAGCGCGGCATTGATGGAAAAGCTTGGGCTTAAGTCCAAAGAAGGATTCCGCAGAAATTACCTGCACCCAGCCATCGAACTGAACCTGGTACGCATGACGCTTCCTGACAAACCCAATAGCAGAAACCAACGATATGTAAAACTCTAATTTGACCTGCTTCGAAAAGCATTTACTGGTTTCGGCAAAAAACACTGCGTCCTAAGTTGACACAAGCAGAGGGGTTCATATTAGGCGTCGGCAGCGCTCCCATTGCTCCCCCTCATAAATGAGGGGGGCAAAAGTGTGTGATTGACTAAGTGACATTGGAGTTTCCCCTCACCGTTATCAGCAGTTGTTTCGAAATTCGCAGATACTATTGCGTATCTGCGAATTCTTATATATAATATTTGTAATCACATTGAGTGGAAACGAGGTGAGATATTACGGTGCGAAAAGCAAAAAAACGAATGCATCAAATGCCACCGCTATCTTTCGTGGATAAGCTGATATATTGGACCATTATTTTGTTGCTTTGCGTGGCATATTTTGTTCTGATGCTCGGTCCGCTGTACTTGCGTAATAAAATTGCTTTTGCTGATACGACCGTTATTGCAGCCACGGATAAAATCAGTATGTGGTGGCTTATCGTACCCTGGATGACCTTTTTCTTGATGACATTCATTTTGTGGCTGCAGCCATATCAAAGCCGCAAGCCGATCTTTGGTCGGAGAAATTTTAAATACGGTCCTCCAGCTTGGCCTAAAGTTTATCCTCTGTTCATGAAGAACAAACCTACTGTATGGGTTAGCCAGAGGAAAAAGAAAGAACAAAGGCAAATCGCTGTCATTTTATTGATTGTGCTGCTGGTTAGTTTTATTCCTTTTCCGTGGTCGCTATACGGAAGGGATTGCCTGCGAAACGACGGAAGTATTGCGCGGTATAATATGTTTAATAGCCAAACCCATGAATTTACATCCGGTGATATCGGTGAAATCGAAATCGGCACTTACCGGTATTATATCGGAAAAAACAATGCAAAAAGACACTGGGGCGTACAAATAGTGTTCAAAACAGACAGCGGAATGAAGTATACTTTTGAGCACCGTGATTTTCGAAATGATGCACATTCTGAAACTGTATATTGGCTTGAATGGATGTTGAATATCAAAAAACGATACGATCCCAGTATGATTCATTACGATGGATTGGAAGACTTGGACCGTGTTATAGCGGATCGGGATTTAAATCAAAAAGAAGTTGAGAAACTCTACCAATTATTTGGTCAGCAAAATTGAAAAACGGCGAGAGCAACTTCAATTCTATCACAAGTATGCAGTTTCAAATGAAATCGACCTCGACCAAAAGAAACCAAGCCATTTCGACAAAAAGCAATGCGTCCTACTTGCACACAATCAGAGGAGTTCATCCTGGGTGTCGGCGTGAAGATATTCACGGCAGCAGCACCGGTGACCGTGTGCGGCGTTTCGGCAAGGGTTGTTTACGGCTTTATTTTTTGGATAACCACGTTGTTTTAATGGTAGGATACGGATTTGTGCAGTTGAAAAATTTAATTATTCGTGATATAATACCGCCACTATAAAATTAAGGATGGTGTGCTATGAAGACCTATACCATCGTTGCCGGTGTTAACGGTTGCGGAAAAAGCAGTTTGACCGGCGTTTTGCGGACAGAGATCGACAATCTTGGGAAAATTATCGATGTGGACAAGATTACGGCTGCCTGTGGCGGTAACATGCTGGAGGGCGGCAAAAAAGCGGTGGCACTGATCGACGAGTGCCTGGAAAAGGAAATCTGTTTCACCCAGGAGACCACCCTCTCAGGCAGAAAGACCCTGGATACCGTTAAGCGAGCAATCGCAAAGGATTATATCATTCGGCTGTACTATGTCGGTCTTGATACCATGGAAGAATGTTTGCTCCGCATCGAAAACCGGGTCAAAAGAGGCGGTCATAATATTAATACCGATACGGTGGCCAATCGCTTTTCTAAACGGTTTGAGGATTTGCTGACGATCCTGCCCCATTGCAACGAGGCAACCTTCTATGATAACGACAACGGTTTTGTTACTGTTGCTAAATACAAAAATGGGGAGCTGCAAACTGTCGGAGAAAACAGTCCAAAGTGGCTTTTGGAACTGATTGAAAAAATGAAATGATAAAATCGTGTGCCGGATTTGGCACACGATTTTTTAATAACGAAACAGATTTAGACCGAACAGAACACCAATGTTTCCGTCGGGTTCTCAGTGATATATGCAAACAACTTCTAAGGAAATAATATGAAATATCAAAACACTGATTTGTAGTATTTTTCAATATCGGTCTTGATCGCGTTGATTTCGTTTTCAGCAAGGATTTTTTCCAGCCGTCCCTTTTGCATGTCCTGATAGTAAAAATAGAGCTCGTCGGTGAGTTCTTCGGTTAGCATATTATGCTCAATCTCATAGCAGATGGCAATTAAAATCAAGACAAGGCGTTCCCGTTTCGTGAGTTTGGATTCGTCGGTGTCGTGCAGGCAGAGATCCTGAACTTGTGCGCCACTTTTTGGATTGAGCTTTTCAAGGCGCGCAAATTCATCCGCCTTCCACGCCATATAGGTATCTTCGTATTCCAAAATCATTTCACGTGCCCCCTCTATTTACAGATATGCCTTCATATATTCCACGAAATAGGCACTGATACGGTATGATAACAACTCGCAGAACGCAGAAATGGCAATGTGTTGCCTGTGGGATGCCACGCCGCCCTTTTATCACAGCATTTGGGCAAGCCTGATTGCGCCCTGTGTCAGAAACTGAATATTTTCTTCACGGTAAATCACATCCCGCTCGGTATGGATCCGATCCATATACAGGGTCCCCAACAGCTTGGATTTTTTCAATGCGGCAACGCCAATTCCGCCTTTGAAAGAGGCGTTGTCGGAAGGATAGAACGCATTGGCTGTCACATCAACGGCAATGTCCGGAGCGGGAACAAACGCCTGCTGCAAAAGCTGTGCGTATTGTTTCGTTGTTCTTTTCAGCGCAAACAAAATGGTTTGGCCATCGGAGACACAATCAAAATTGATCACAAGTGTCTGTTTTCTGACCCCCTTATGCTGCGACGCAAAGGACGAAGAACCGAAAAGTCCCGCTTCTTCCAGGTCGAAGAACACAAATGCGACTTTGCTTTTCTCCTCTTCCGGCAGTGCCTGCATAATGTCAAACAGGGTCGTTACCCCTGAGGTATTGTCGTTTGCGGTGTGCTTGTTCGCAGGACCCCACAGCATCAAGAATAATAAAACATAGCAAATCAGCAGCGGCAAAAAAGAAAGAATTGCATGGAATTCTGCTTTTGCGGAAATGAACGAAAACACAAACCCGGGCACATAGGCAACCGCAAAGATTACTGCCACCAGCAAAAGCTGATAAAGCAAGTAGATCAGAAAGTTTTTGGGCGTGATGAAATTCGGAAAAGGAAGTCTTGCACAGGTATCGTAGTGGGCGGTGTAGAGCACCTTCGCCGTATCCGGATCTCCGATCACAATATTTTTGGAACCGAAGCTTCCTTTTTCAACCCGGAAAGCGTATCCGTAACGCTCTGCGATCTGTTTTGTATACGCCCGGAAGGCCTTTTTTTGCTTTTCCGTTTTTCTGACCTGATAGTTTTCAAAGATTTCTTTTGTTGTTTCTGTCATATCGATGCTTCTTTCCTATCTGTCTGTGTGGTGAAGCCACGGCTGCGGTTTTCAGGATTGGTTTATCTGTGGTATTTTTCTCTTGATTTTTACTTGATAAGTCCTGCTGTCCAAAGGCTCATGGCTGATGTCTTCGCTTTGAAAAACTTCAAGTGTATAGCTTTTTAAATAACCTGCTTCTATTTGAAAAACATACTTGTTCAGGGTCAGTATGACAGGAGAAGCGGCGCACAGAAGACTGGAAGTATCCACAATGACCTTATCCCCGGAGTATGTATACAGCTCCTTATCGCATTGAACCACGGCATTTTTTGTGGAATCACATAAAGCATAGATATACTGGATGATTCTCCCATTTCCGTCGTATTCACATTCGGCTACTGTCACGATCTGATCGTCCTCGTCAAACATAATACCAAGGCTTTTGTTGTCACTGTGCAAAATATACTCAGTTGATTCGATACCAGAATCTCCTTGTTTGGTGGCAATATGCCTGTCGTCCCCATCAAAATAGTGGGTATATATTGCTTTGGGATGGTCTTCCTTACACAAACTGCCCCGTTTACAGTTTCCGATCACGATGTCCGCTATCAAGCTTGGGCAGTAAAAGCCTCGATGAATCGTTTCACCGCCACGGCTTCTTTCTTCCCGAACAGCCTTTGCGGCCAGATCGCTTTGTAGGGCTTCCGCTCTTTCCTTTTCTGCCTTTATAATTTCAGAAATACGGGATGCCTCTTCAAGATAAGGCGCACATTGCTCCTGATATTCCTGTTCTGTCATGTTAATTTTCTCGAGAAACGCTTTATGAGATTTTTGAAAAAAGTCGTTCATAAAGCTCTTGTCTTCCTCTGTCACAAAATCAAGGTCTTTGAAGAAATCCATACTGTCACCTCTTTGATCGTATCATAACAACTCGCAGAACGCAGAAATGGCAACCTGCGATTATCAGGATTGGTTTATTCGCAAATGCACCGTGCCACGTGGATGCCGCTGGCGGAGGCGTGGGACAAAGAATGGGTAATACCGCTGCCGTCACCGATGATATACAGTCCGGGATACCGGGACTCCAACCGCTCGTTGACCTCTACCTCCATATTATAGAACTTGACCTCCACGCCGTAGAGCAGGGTGTCGTCGTTTGCGGTTCCGGGGGCCACATTGTCCAGGGCGTAGATCATTTCAATGATGCCGTCCAGGATCCGCTTGGGCAGGACCAGGCTCAGGTCACCGGGGGTAGCACTTAAGGTCGGCGTGACAAAGGATTCCTCGATCCGGCCAGGGGTGGACCGGCGGCCACGGATCAAATCTCCAAACCGTTGGACGATGACGCCGCCGCCCAGCATATTGCTGAGCTTTGCGATGGATTCGCCGTAGCCGTTGGAATCCTTGAAGGGCTCGGAGAAATGCTTGGCAACCAGCAGGGCAAAATTGGTGTTTTCCGTTTGTTTTGCCGGGTCCTCATAGCTGTGACCGTTGACGGTAATAATCCCGTTGGTGTTTTCGTGGACCACCGCGCCCTTGGGATTCATGCAGAAGGTGCGGACCTTATCCTCGTATTTTTCTGTGCGGTAAACGATCTTGCTTTCGTAAAGCTCATCGGTCAGGTGGGCAAACACCGTGGCCGGCAGCTCCACCCGGACACCTAAGTCCACACGGTTGGAGTTTGTGGGAATCTGCAGCTCACGGCAGACATTCTCCATCCACTTGCTGCCACTGCGGCCTACGGAAATAACGCAGTCCGAGCAGCTATAGCTGGCATCCGCGCAGATCACCTGATAGCCGCCGTCTGCCGCGGCAACGGACAAAACCGGCGTATCAAAGAAAAACCGCACCTTATCCTGCAGATACGCATACAGATTGTTCAGCACCACATAGTTGATATCCGTTCCCAAATGACGGACCGATGCGTCCAGAAGGTGCAGATTATTTTGGATGCACAGGGTCTTGAACCGGGTACCGGCGGTGGAATACAGCTTGGTGCCTTCGCCGCCGAACCGCAGATTGATCTCATCCACATAGCGCATCAGCTCCAGCGCTTTTTTCTTGCCGATGTATTCATGCAGCGTGCCGCCGAATTCGTTGGTAATATTATACTTTCCGTCGGAAAAGGCACCTGCGCCGCCAAAGCCGCTCATAATGGAGCAGGATTTGCAGCCAATGCAGCTTTTGACCTTGTCACCGTCAATGGGACAGTTCCGCTTTGCCAGTGCGTGGCCCGCCTCAAACACCGCCACCTTCAGCTCCGGCTTTCGCTGCATCAGTTCATAGGCAGCAAAAATACCGCCGGGACCGGCACCGATAATAATGATATCAAACTTCATACGTTTATCCTCCCATTTGGGTCAACATTACATTCATGAAAAGTCCGTAAACGGGCAAGTTACCCGGACATCTGTTCGCCATTCATTATACACGCAATTCCACAAAAGCGCAAGCAAATGAGGGAAATAATGATCCGGCACCACAGAAATACCCATTGCTCTTTTGCACCGGTCATTCCCTTCATATACATTTCAAGACGGCCCCTTTTATAACAAAACCTCCCGGTTTGTCCCGTAAAAGATATCCTTTTGATTGCTGATCAGCTTGAAGAATTCTTCCAGCCGCGCCCAATGATCCGGGCCGTAATCCATTTCAAAGGAATGGCCCCATACATATAAGATTTGAGGCGTTGTGGGGGTAAGCTCCAAAAACCGCTGTCCCAGGCGCATCAGCCCCGCAAAGTCCAGATGATACGCGCTGGGCTGGAACTGATATAAGTTTTCCTGCCGGTCAAAGCGGCTGTTGCAGGTGATGGTGCGGCAGTATCGGACCCCGGTATGGTCCCGTATGATCTGAGCGGTGCGCGCGTCATTGTTCACGCCTCCGCAGGGATAGGCCATACCCACCACCTCATAGCCGGTCAGCTCTGATAAATTCAGCCTGTCCTGCTCCACCTGACGGATGATCTGCGCTTCGGTCAACTGGGTCAAATTGGGATGGGTCAGGGTATGCACCGCCACCTCATGCCCTTCATACACATATTTCACATCCTCAGGACGTACCTTATAATGGGCAATGCGTTTCCCCTCACGGCTCAGAATATCCTGCTTTCCCAGCAATTGGGAGTTGAGGTTGAAGGTGCATTTCAGCCCGTACTGATTGAAAAGCTCGATCAACCGGATATCCTGGGTAACGCCGTCATCGTAGCTGAAGGTAACTGCTTTTAATGTTTTCCCGTTCACCGCTTCATCTCCCCTTCTTTGATCTACTGTATATGATACCACAGACGCTGCCGCTCCACAAGTGTTTATCGGCTTGATTTTCCTTACGCATATTGCTATAATCAAACAAATCACTTTGGAGGATAACATCAATGGGTTTTGTTGAGCTGTTTCTTTTGGCGGTGGGGCTGAGTATGGATGCCTTTGCGGTATCTGTGTGCAAGGGCCTTTCCACCCCGAAAGCATCCTTGAAGCACGGCGCCGTCTGCGGTGCCTGGTTCGGCGGTTTTCAGGCACTGATGCCGCTGATCGGCTTCTTTTTGGGGACCATGTTTGCCGGCGTGATCGAAGCCTTCGACCATTGGGTCGCCTTTGGCCTGCTGGCGGTCATCGGCATCAATATGCTCAAGGAGGCCTTTTCCAGGGAGGAGTCCTGCGAGAGCTGTGACGGCGGCTTCGGCTTCAAAACCATGTTTGTTATGGCGGTAGCCACCAGCATCGATGCGCTGGCTGTGGGAATTTCCCTGGCAATGGCCGGCAATGTCAACATTTGGCTGGCGGTAGCCCTGATCGGCGCAACTACATTTTGCCTGTCTGCCCTGGGGGTCAAGTTAGGCAATGTGTTTGGCAGCCGGTACGAGAAAGGCGCGCAGATCGCCGGCGGCGTGATCCTGATCCTGCTGGGTACAAAGATCTTGCTGGAGCACCTGGGGGTCATCGGATGATCAAGACAAAAAAGAATTTATTTCTGTGCGTCAGCCTGATCACATTGAATGTGGCTTTCATTTGGTGCAATTCTTTGCTGAGCAAGGAGCTTTCCTCCGCTTTCAGCAATTTGGTCGGCACCGTGATCAGTTGGTTTTTCCCTGCCACACAGATGCAGGGCGGCGGAGCCGGCCACGGAACCTTGCGGAAAATCGCGCATTTTATGGAATTTTGCAGCTTAGGCCTGCTGCTGAGCTGGCTTTTCCATATGACCACCCAGCGCAAATGGACCCACTATGCGCTGCCCCTGGTCCTGGGAGCCGCTGTGGCCTGTATTGACGAAACCATTCAGATCTTCGTCCCCGGCAGAGGACCGGGGCTGCGGGACGTTGCGATCGATTCCGCCGGAGTGCTGCTGGGTGTGCTGCTGCTGAGCTGGCTGGCATACCGGCAGCAGCAAAAATACGCAAAAGCCGGACAGGGAGGGCAAGATGGATAACCTGTGTGAAACCTGCTGGAACTACGACTACGACGAGGAATATGACGAATATTACTGCATGAAGGACCTGGATGAGGACGAGGTGTACCGTTACTTAGTCTCCCGTCAAACCAGATGTCCCTTTTACCGCCAGGGCGATGACTACACCCTGGCCCGAAAGCAGTAGATCCGCGATTGCTGTAAAAGCGCATCCGTTGCACCCTTGCAAGATAATGCTGTCAACCTAAGTGATCATTCTTATTTTTCGAGCAGTTTGATAATTGCAGGAACCTACCATTTTGTCATTGCGAGCCAGTGCTCACACTGGCGTGGCAATCTCGAAATGCAAGGCGATGTATTGTGCATCCTAAAGGACCCATGCCAGCCAAAAAATATTTATTATTTAAGGTTCCCAATATCCTTTGGCAATCTGAATGAATAAAGTTCCCCTTTGAGATTGCCACGCCGCCCAAAGGCGGCTCGCAATGACACCGCTTTAGGTTTTTGTTTTGCTGCAAAAGGAAAAAAATGTCACGCATCAGCGTTTTTCCTGTTTAACGAAACGGTAGAAACCTACCGACTTGTCATTGCGAGCCAGTGCTCACACTGGCGTGGCAATCTCGAAATGCAAGGCGATGTATTGTGCATCCGAAAGGACCCATGCCAGCCAAAAAATATTTATTATTTAAGGTTCCCAATATCCTTTGGTAATCTGAATGACTAAAGTTCCCCTTTGAGATTGCCACGCCGCCTTGTGGCGGCTCGCAATGACACCGCTTAAGGTTTTTGGCTTTTGCATAGCTACTGCAATGCTTAGGCATTGCGCCGCCCATAAGGCGGCAATTTAATGCCAGTAACAGCTCGATAAACTGAAATTTATCAGCTCGTTGTTTAAGTTGATGACGTTTCCTGCAAAGGGAGCCTTCATGCTTTTTTATGCGGATTAAGGCGAAAACCATCTTGACGAAAAGACCCGTAACGAGTATACTGGTATTGGCAAAATATGCAATTTAACAAAAAGGAGAAAAGCTTATGAAAACAACCCTGTTCCAAAAAGCTCTGGCTCTGCTGCTGTGCGCAGTTCTGCTGCTGACCGGCATCCCTGCCATCGGTCTGCAGGCGGAAGCTGCTACCAAAGCAAAGCCCACCGCCGGCACTGCCTACAAGATGGTGATGAACAAAAACGGAACCAATCTGTACTTCAACGGTCAGACGGAGTCCGAATCCGTGTCTTACCGTCTGGCTACCACCACCAGCCTGTCTGAGGCCGTAGATGTGAAGGTCGAAGCCAACGGCAGCGGCTACGCCTTGTACTTCATGAACGGCAGCACCAAGACCTATATCCGTGTATATGAGCGCGACCCCAGCAACGGCAAAGGCAGCCTGGAGCTGGTTACCTCCAAGCCTGCCGAGGTCCTGACCTACGACTCTGCTGCCGACACCCTGGTTTACACCGCTACAAGCAGCGGAAACGCCTACTATATGGGCACCTACAGCAACTATACCACTTTCAGCGTTTCCAACACCTCCTACATCACCGGCGACAACGCTGCTAATGTGGACGTAAGCCAGTATCCTGCCCGTTTGGTCAAGAGCAGCAGCGCCACCGAAACTCCCTCTCAGCCCACCACGCCCCCCGCATCCGCTGAGACTGCTGACAAGTATGTGACCTCTGTCAAGGCCGGCACTGCCTACAAGCTGGGTATGTACCAGGGCCAGAACAAGACCAACCTGTACTTCAACGGCCAGACCGAGTCTGAAACTGTGACTTACCGACTGGCCTCAGGCGCCAAGTCCGGCGCAGTGGATGTGTACCTGGAAAGCGCTTCCGGCGGCTACCGGCTGTACTTCATGGACGGCAAGACCAAGACCTATATCCGTGTATACGCCTACTTCAGAGAAGGTGAGCAGTACCCCAGAGGCAGCATTGAACTGACCACAGAAGCTCCCCAGGAGATCCTGACCTACAACTCCCAGTGGAATACGCTGGTCTACCAGTACGATCAGGACAATTCCTTCTTCATGGGCACTTATAGCACCTACACCACCTTTAGTGCTTCCGGCACCTACTACATCACCGGCGATAACGCTGCCAACATCGACAAGACCCAGTTCCCTGCACGTCTGTATGCTGCCGGCACCGCTGCTACCGCTCCCACGATCACCTCTCATCCCACCACCGTGAACATGCCCGCAGGCACCACTGCCAAGTTCACCGTGAAGGCTTCCGGCACCGGTCTTACCTACCAGTGGCAGTACCGCACCTCCTCCACCGGCTCCTGGAAGAACTGCACCGCCACCGGCAACAAGAAGGCAACCGTGAGTGTTCCCGTAACTGCCAGCAGAGACGGCTTCCAGTACCGCTGTAAGGTTACCAACAGCGCCGGCAAGACTGTCAACTCCAAGGTTGCTACCCTGAATGTGGTGACCCTGAAGATCACCGCACAGCCTGCCAACAAGACGGTTCCCATCGGCACCACCGCCAAGTTCACCGTGAAGGCCACCGGCAGCACCTTGAAGTATCAGTGGCAGTACCGCTCCTCCTCCACCGCAGCCTGGAAGAGCGCTTCCGCTACCGGCAGCAAGACCGCGACCGTAAAGGTTCCCGCTACCGCTTCCAGAAACGGCTTCCAGTACCGCTGCAAGATCACCGACAAGTACGGCAACGTGATCTACTCCAAGGTCGTCACCCTGAAGGCCGTTGTTTTGAAGGTCACCACACAGCCTGCCAACAAGACTGTGGCCGCAGGCACCACTGCCAAGTTCACCGTGAAGGCTTCCGGCACCGGTCTTACCTATCAGTGGCAGTTCCGTAAGTCTGCCGACGGCAAGTGGTTCAACAACACCTCCGCCAGCGGCAAGACCAACGTTTTGAGCATCGGTGCTACCGCTTCCAGAAACGGCTTCCAGTACCGCTGCAAGATCACCGATAAGTACGGCAACGTGATCTACTCCAACGTCGCAACCCTGACTGTTAAAAAATAACAAAACCTTTTACCGGGATGGCTTTCAAACGCCATCCCGGTTTTTTCCTTCATGACAAAATGACCATAAAAAACCATGATGAATTTACGATTTTTTTCATAATTGCTATTGCCATCAGCGGCCAAATCCGCTATAATGAAGGGAATAATAGGCTGACTATACCATCAAAGAAATTTGTGCGAATAAACGGCAAGGCTGGAGGGCGTTTTATGGAAAATATTCAGATCATACTGGAGCAACTGACAAAAATGCAATGGTCGGACTATCTGGATATCATCGCCGTTGCCTGCCTGATCTACTGGCTGATCCCCCTGTTCCGCACCACCGGCACCGGCAGGATCGCCCGGGTGGTGGTGGCTGTGCTGGTAATTGCCTGGCTGACAGACCTTTTGCATATGCACACCCTCAGCTTTATATTAAACCAGTTCCTGGCTGTCGGACTGATCGCCATCGTTGTGCTGTTTCAGCCGGAGCTGCGCCGGGTCATCGACCACCTGAGCAACGTCAAGCTGAAAAAGCTACTGACCTCTCAGGAGGGTGACCAGCAAATGGTCCCGGTGATCCAGCAGACCGTCCGGGCCTGCGAGGAAATGAGCAAGGAGCGCATCGGCGCGCTGATCGTCTTCGCCCGGGACAGCCACATCGAAGAGTACTCCAAAACCGGCACCATCATCGATGCCCAGCCCTCTGAGCATCTGATCCGGAATATCTTCTTCCCCAAGGCCGCTTTGCACGACGGCGCTATGATCATTCGTGACGGCCGTGTACTGGCCGCAGGCTGCGTGCTGCCGCTTTCCGAAAGCGACCGGCTCAACGCGGATCTGGGTACCCGTCACCGGGCTGCTGTGGGCATGAGCGAAGCCACCGATGCTGTGGTGGTGGTAGTCTCCGAGGAGACCGGCGTAGTCTCCGTTGCCGTAGGCGGTATGCTCAAGCGGCATTTGGCCCCTCAGACATTGGAGCGTCTGCTGCGCACCGAGCTGTGCCACGAGGAGCAGGAGGATCAAAAGAAGGTAAAGCTTCTGCAAAAGTTTAAGAAAAAGGACAAAGGAGGGATCACCCAGTGACCAAAAAAATTCTGACAGGCCTGGTCTCTCTTATCATTGCCTTCGCCCTTTGGACCTATGTGATCACGGTGGTAGGGCCTGAGTATCAGGATACCTTCCGGGATATCCCCGTTGTGTTCCAGGGCGCGTCCGCGCTGGAGGAAAAGGGCCTGATGCTGCTGACCGATGAAACGCCCACTGTGACATTGGAGCTTTCCGGCAACCGGCTGGATCTGAACAAGCTCAGCACCTCCAATATCTCCGTGGTGGTGGACCTGTCCAAGATCTATGATCCCGGCAAAACCGCCTACCGCTACGATGTATCCTACCCCGGCAGCGTGGCCTATGACGCCATCACCATCCAAAGTCAGACCCCCACAGGTATTACCTTAGAAGTGGTCCGCAAGACCCGTAAGGAGATCCCTGTGGAGGTGGATTTCACCGGTAACCTTTCCGAGGAATATATGAAAGAAAAGCCGGTGCTGGAAGCGGAAACCGTTGCCATCTCCGGTCCGGAGGATGTGGTGAAGCAGATCGCCTCCGCCCGGATCCAACTGGAGCTGACGGAAGATACGAAAACCACCATTTCCGGCGAATACACCTTTACCCTGTGCGACGACAGCAAGGAGCCTGTGGATTCCAGGTATATCGAAGTTGCCGGTGAGGGTGTGGACCTGATCTCCGTGACAGTTCCTGTCAAGCGGGTCAAGGAGATCCCCCTGACGGTGAAGCTGATCGAAGGCGGCGGTGCCACCGGCGAGAACAGCACCATCGAGATCGAACCGAAAACCATCCATGTCTCCGGTGACGAAGAGCTCCTTGCAGACCTGAACGAATTGGAGATCGGCACGGTTGACCTGAGCAATATGCTGGAAGCCGGCGTGCTGACCTTCCCCATTACCCTGCCGGAGGGCATCGTCAACGAAACCGGTATCACCGAGGCCACTGTGGATGTTTCCTTTGAAAACCTGCTGGTGCAGACCTTTACGGCTACTCAGTTCAAGGCCCTCCAGGTGCCCAAGGGTATGACCGCTACCATCTCCGCCAAGGAGCTGGAGGTCACCGTCCGCGGCAGCCGTTCCGTGGTGGAAAGCCTGAACCCGGAAGATATTTTGGTTACCGTGGACTGCTCCAAGGCTGAGGCCGGCAATCAGCGGCTGGATGTGAACATCACCATCTCCGGCTATTCCGACCAGGTGGGTGCCGTTGGTACATATACCATTTTGGTGCTGCTGGAGCCAAAGCAGGAGACCACCTCCCAACCATCTGATTAAAAAATATAACGAAGGGGATCATTACCTTGATAAAAAGTATGACTGGCTACGGTCGGGCTGTAGAAACCGTCAATGGCCGTGAATTCACCGTGGAGCTGCGCTCCGTCAACAACCGCTATTTAGATTGCTCCGTAAAGCTGCCCCGGATCCTGTCCTTTGCGGAGGACGCGGTCAAGCAGGCCGTAAAGGCCCAGGTATCCAGAGGCAAGGTGGATGTATTCATCACCCTGCGCAGCGAGGCCGGTGATGAAGCCCAGGTCACCCTGAATGAGGGCGTACTGAAAGGCTATCTGGATGCCATGCACCGTATGGTAGAGCAGTACGGCATCAAAGACGACATTCAGGTTTCCACCCTGGCCCGGATGCCGGAGGTATTTCAGATTGAAAAGCCTCAGGTGGACGAGGAGCAGTTGCTGCAGGACCTGAAGCAGGTAGTTGCCTGCGCCCTGCAAAGCTACGATGCCATGCGCTGCACCGAGGGTGCCGCCATGGAGCAGGACCTGCGAAACCGTGCCGAAACGATTTTGCAGTATGTAAGCATCGTAGAACAGGGCAACGGTCAAACCGTTACCGACTACCGGGCCAGACTGGAGGCCAAGCTCCGGGAGGTGCTGGAAAACACCGCCATCGACGAAAGCCGTATCCTCACAGAAGCGGCCATCTTCGCCGACAAGGTAGCCGTAGACGAAGAAACCGTCCGCCTGCGCAGTCACATCAAGCAGATGGATGAAATGCTCACCGCCGGCGGTGCCATCGGCAGAAAGCTGGACTTTTTGCTTCAGGAAATGAACCGGGAGGCCAACACCATCGGCTCGAAATGCACCGATGTCCGCCTGGCCCGGGTGGTCGTGGACATCAAAGCCGAGCTGGAAAAGATCCGGGAACAGACACAGAACATCGAATAAGAGGATACTATGAAGCTGATAAATATTGGTTTTGGCAGTCTGATCGCCCCGGCACGGGTGCTGACTGTTTTGGATCCGGATTCAGCCCCCATCAAGCGGGTCATCCAGGAGGCAAAGGAACGGGGCATGCTGATCGATGCCTCATACGGACGGAAAACCCAGTCCGCCATCATTATGGATACCGATCATGTGATCCTATCGGCGTTAACACCGGAAGCCCTGGCTGCACGCTGGGAGGGCAAACAGGAGGAGAAAGATGAGTAAAGGAAAGCTGTTTGTAGTATCCGGAGCATCCGGCGTGGGAAAAAGCACAGTGCTGGGTCAGGTCATGGCAAAAATGCCCGATCTGAAGTTTTCTGTCTCTGCCACCACCAGACCGCCCCGTCCCACCGAGCAACACGGTGTCAACTACTACTTTGTATCAAGAGATACCTTTATGGACATGATTCAGCGTGACGAGTTTGTCGAGTACAACGATCATATGGACAACCTCTACGGCACGCCCAAGGCCCAGCTTGAGCAGAAGCTGGAAAAAGCCAATGTGATTTTGGATATTGAGCCCAAGGGTGCTTTTAATGTAAAAGGCTCCCGGCCGGATGCGGTGCTGATCTTTATTGCGCCCCCCTCCATGGAGGAGCTGGAGCGCCGTCTGCGCAGCAGAGGCGACACCTCGGAAGAGCAGATCGCTATGCGGCTAGACCGTGCCCGGTGGGAAATGGAGCAAATCCACCGTTACAACCATGTTGTGATCAACGACCAGGTAGACGCCTGCGCCGATGAAATTGTGAAAATTATTGCCCAAGCGGCAGAATAAATTGGAGGAACGAAACTATGTTATACCCCCCTGTAGCAGATTTGCTGAAAAATGTGAACAGCCGTTACCTGCTGGTAAATGTGGTGGCACAGCGTGCCCGTCAAATTGCTGAGGAAGCCGAGCAGTTCCAGGAGGAGCTGACCGAAAAGCCGGTGACCCTGGCCATCCGTGAAGTGGCTGACGGCAAGCTGTCCGCTTCCCTGAAGGATGAATACAAAAACTGAGAATAAACCGTTAGGAGGGGCTTTATGATTGCCAAAATTGCTGTCAGCGCGGCGAATTTTGCCATTGATAAGCCCTATTCCTATTTGGTGCCGGAGCATATGGCTGTGCAGCCCGGTGTGCGGGTGAGCATCCCCTTTGGCAGAGGAAACCGCACCTGCGAGGGCATTGTGCTTTCCGTGGAGGAAGGCACCGACCCGGCACTCAAATGGGTGCAGCAGGTCCTGGACAGCGAGCCTTTGCTCAGCGACACTATGCTGCGGCTGGCGGCCTTTGTGCGTAACCGAAGCTACTGCAGTATGTACGATGCCATCAAGGCCATGCTGCCTGCAGGCCTGTGGTTCCGGGTAACGGAGCATTACGCACTGACCCAGGACCGAAGCTGGCAGGAGAAAAAGCTGCGGCAGAAAGAAGCGGTTGCGCTTCTGCAGGTGCTTTCCGATTGCGGCGGTGCCTGCGATGGGCCTGTGCTGCGCCAGGCGGTGGCTGAGGAAGATGATTTTGAAAAAGCCATCTCCTACCTGCTCAGCAAAAAATGGATCACTGCCCAACGGGATTATGCCCGGAAGGCTTCTGATCAGACAGAAAAGATCGCAACCCTTGCCGCCTCCCAGGAGGAGGCCTTGGAATATGCGGCCAACCGGCCCAAATCCGCCGCGGTGCAGCGCAGTGTTTTGCAGACCCTGTGCGGTGTTGGCAGTGCCTCCGTCAAGGAGCTTTGCTACTACACCGGCGCAAAGCCTGCCACACTCCGCCGGCTGGAGGAATTGGGCTATGTGCGGCTGTGGGACAGACCCTTTTTGCGTTGCAGGCAGATCAAGCCTGCCCAGGTGGAAAAACCCCTGGTGCTGTCCCCCCACCAGCAGCAAGCCTACGAGGGCCTGCTGCAGCAGCTTTCCCTTCCGGATCCGGGTACGGCCCTTCTGTACGGTGTCACCGGCTCCGGCAAAACCAGCGTCTATATCAAGCTGATCCAAAGCTGCCTGGATATGGGAAAGCAGGCAGTGCTTTTGGTTCCGGAAATATCCCTGACTCCCCAGCTGCTGGGCCTGATGGCCGCCTGGTTTGGCCAGCAGGTCGCGGTTTTGCACAGCAGCCTTCCCACCGGCGAACGCTACGACCAGTGGAAACGCATCCGGTCTATGGAGGCACGGGTGGTGGTGGGTACCCGTTCGGCGGTATTTGCCCCCTGTCCCAATCTGGGACTGCTGATCCTGGATGAGGAGCAGGAACATTCTTATAAATCAGACAATACCCCCCGCTATCATGCCCGGGAAGTGGCCATGTGGCGTGGGTTAAAAGAGCACGCCCTGGTGCTGTTAGGCTCTGCCACACCCTGCGTGGAAACCATGTACCACGCCAAAAACGGAGATTACCGGCTGTATACGCTGCCGGGCCGTTTCGGTGGCCGGGCATTGCCCCAGGTGGCGCTGATCGATATGAAGGAAGAGCTCCGTCAGGGCAACGACCTGGCTTTGAGCCAGCCTTTGCAGGAGGCCATCGGCCAAACCGCCGCTGCCGGAAAGCAGTCGGTGTTGTTTTTGAACCGCCGTGGCAACAGCCGCGCCCTGACCTGTGTGGATTGCGGAGAAGCCCCGGAATGTCCCAGGTGCAGCGCCCGGCTGACCTATCACTCCGCCAACGAACGGCTGATGTGCCACTACTGCGGCTACTCTCAGCCGGTCCCCAGGGTCTGCCCAACCTGCGGCGGTCCTGTGAAACGAATCGGCACAGGTACGCAAAAGGTCCAGCAGGAGCTGCAAATGCTCTTCCCGGATTTGACAGTGGACCGGATGGATGCGGACACGGTCAACGCCGCAAACTCCCACGAACAGATCTTAGAGCATTTTCAGAAAGAAAATGTTTCCGTACTTTTGGGTACACAGATGGTCACCAAGGGCCTGAATTTACCCAATGTGACCCTGGTGGGCGTGCTGGACGGCGATCTGGGCCTGTACAGTGACAGCTTCCGGGCCCACGAGACCACCTTCAATATGCTCACCCAGGTGGTGGGCCGTGCCGGCCGGGGCAGTACGCCCGGTCAGGCTATGATCCAGACCCTTGTGCCGGAGCACCCTGTTTTGAAGCTTGCGGCGCGGCAGGACTATGAAGGCTTCTACCGGCAGGAGATCGATATGCGCCGTACCTTGGGATATCCCCCCTTTGCGGACATGATCACCCTGACCTTTACCGGGCAGGATGAGGCCCGGGTGCTTCGCGGCTCTGCCAAATTCCGGGAAAGCCTTGCAAGACTTTTGGCTGACCCCCAATACGATGCCCCGGAGCGGACCGTTTTAGGTCCTGCCCCCTGCCCTGTTCCCAAAATCAACTATAATTTCCGTTACCGCCTGACTGTGCGATGCCATTTAAATCCCCAAATTCGCAGCCTTTTGGGCCATTTGCTGCGGCAATTCAGTCAGGACCGGGAAAACCGGGGCGTATCCGCCTTTATTGACATCAACGGATTTGACTAAGCGAGGTAATACTATGGGATTGAGAAAAATTTTAACTGTGGATGAGCCTGCACTGCACAAGGTCTGCAAGCCCATCACCGACTTTGACCGGAAGCTTCACAAGCTGCTGGAGGATATGCGTGAGACCCTGATCGACTCCGGCGGCGTGGGCCTTGCCGCGCCCCAGGTGGGCATTTTGCGCCGGGTGGTGCTGGTGGATACCGGCGAGGAAATTTTGGAGCTGATCAACCCCACCCTGCTGGAAACCGACGGCGAGCAGATCGGTGCCGAAGGCTGTCTGAGCGTGCCGAACAAATACGGCCTGGTCAAGCGGCCTTATTATGCCAAGGTCCGTGCTCAGGACCGGAACGGCAACTGGTACGAATGTGAAGGCGAGGAACTGATCGCCCGGTGCTTCTGCCACGAGCTGGACCACCTGGATGGCGTGATCTATACCGAGGTTATGGAGCGCTATATGACTGACGAAGAATTGATGGGAGAAGAGTAAATGCGTGTTGTTTTTATGGGAACACCGGATATTGCGGCCACCTGTTTAAGTAAGATACTGTCAAAGGGCCATCAGGTAGTCGGTGTTTACACCCAACCGGACCGTCCCAAAAACCGGGGTATGAAGCTGACCGCCCCTCCTGCCAAGGAAGTGGCCCTTGCCCACGGTATTCCCGTTTTTCAGCCGGAAAGCTTCCGGGACGAGGAAGCTGTGGAGCAGCTTCGTGCCCTTAAGCCGGATGTGGTTGCCGTGGTGGCCTACGGACGGATCCTGCCCCAAAGTGTGCTGGACATCCCCACAAAAGGCTGCATCAACATCCACACCAGTCTTTTGCCTGCCTACCGCGGCTCCGCTCCCTATCAGTGGGCCGTATTGGACGGCCTGGCAGAAACCGGCGTGACCGCTATGTACCTGTGCCGGGAGATGGACGCCGGTGATATCATCGATACCGTCACCACCCCCATCGGCCCCAATGAGACCGCCGGTCAGCTTCTGGACCGGCTGGCAGTTTTGGGCGCAGAGCTGCTGGATCAGACCCTGTGTGCCATTCAAAACGGCACCGCCAAACGCCGCTGCCAGGAACACAGCAAGGCCACCTTCGCGCCAATGCTGGACAAAGCTATGTGTCCCATTGATTTTGCAAAGTCTGCCCAGCGTGTCCACGATCAGGTCCGGGGCCTGAACCCCTGGCCTGTAGCCACCATGGAGCTGCAAGGCAAGCGGTTTAAAGTCTTTGAGACCGCTGTTTTGGACGAGTGTACCGACCAGGCCCCCGGCACTGTGCTGGGACTGAGCAAAACCGGCCTGAAAATTGCCTGCTGCCAAAGCGTCATCGAAATTCGTGTTTTGCAGGCTGAGGGCGGTAAGCGGATGTGCGCACCGGATTACTTCCGGGGTCATCCGCTGGAGGACTGAGCAGTGGGTGCCCGGGAAACCGCCTTAAATGCCCTGATCGCCTGCCGAAAGGACGGTGCCTGGTCCAACGGCATTTTAAAAAGCTATACCATCCGGGACCGGCTGGACCGCCGGGAGGCGGCCCTGGCCGCACGGCTGTGCTATGGTGTGCTGCAAAACCGGCTGAAGCTGGACTTTTATTTGCAGCAATTGCTCACAGGCAGACTAAAGGATCTGCATCCTGCTGTGCGTGACATTCTGCATCTGGGCCTTTACCAGCTTTACGAAACCGACCGGATCCCCGATGCCGCCGCTGTCAACGAATCGGTGGCACTTGCGAAGAAATACTGCCCCAAGGTCCGTTCCGCGCCGGGTCTTGTCAACGGTGTGCTGCGCAATGCTGCCCGCAGCCGTGACAGCCTGTCGGCCCCTGAGACCTTGTGGCAGACCTACAGCCACCCCCAGGGGCTTGTAGACCTGTTCCGGTCCTACATCGGTCCGGAACGGCTGGAAGGGATGCTTGCATCCAACAACAGCGCCCCAAAAACCTACGCGCAGGTCAATACGCTGCGCACCACCGTACAGCAGCTACAGGAACAGCTTCACAGCGAGGGCGTTACCGCCCAGCCCCATAGCTGGATGCCTGACTGCCTGATCTTATCCGATACCGGCAATTTAGAGCACCTGGAAAGCTTCCGGCAGGGCCTTTATTACATTCAGGACCCGGCTGCCAAGCTCAGTGTGCTTTGCGCCCAGCTTCCCCAGCAGCCTGTTCAGGTGCTGGACTGCTGCGCCGCCCCCGGCGGCAAAAGCTTTGCCGCCGCCATCGCGACCAAGGGTCAGGCCCATATCACCTGCTGCGACATTCACCCCCACAGAACCGAGCTGATTGCCCGGGGCGCCCAGCGGCTGGGCATCACCCTGGACTGCCGGTGCCAGGACGCATCCGAGCTGCAAAGCCAATGGGTGGGCCAAATGGATGTGGTGATTGCCGACGTTCCCTGCTCCGGCTACGGCATTATCCGCAAAAAGCCGGATATCCGCTATAAAGACCCGGATACCATGAAGGATCTGCCGGCATTGCAGCTTGCCATTTTGAACAACCAGGCCAGCTATGTGAAGCCCGGCGGCGTGCTGCTGTACTCCACCTGCACCCTGGTGCGCCGGGAAAATGAGGGTGTTGTAGAAAAATTCTTGAAGCAAAACCCGGATTTTACCACCGAAAAGCTTATTTTACCGGATATTTTTCCGGAAAACACCACCGGTATGCTGACCCTTGTGCCGGGAGAATATGACACCGACGGCTTTTTTATCTGCCGTCTGCGGCGAAGCCGGAGGAGTCTTTTGTAATGATGACCCATTTGAAATCTATGACTGTCCCCGAGATCGCCGGGGTGCTAAAGGAGCTGAATCAACCGGCCTTTCGGGCCAAGCAGCTTTTTTCCTGGCTGCATAAAGGAGCGGCTTCCTACGACGAAATGACCAATCTGCCCCTGTCCTTACGGACCGCTTTGGCACAGAAGTACCCCCTTTACACCCCCCAGGTGCTGCGCAAGCAGCAATCCCAAAAGGATGGCACCGTAAAGTACCTGTGGCAGCTTGAAGACGGAAACTGCGTGGAGACGGTGCTGATGCGCTATCACTACGGAAATTCTGTGTGCATTTCCACGGAGGTGGGCTGCAAAATGGGCTGCGCCTTCTGCGCTTCCACATTAGGCGGCTTTGTGCGCCAGCTCCAGCCCCACGAAATGCTGGATCAGGTGCTCCACACCCAGCTTGACTCCGGTCTGCCCATCTCCCACATCGTGCTGATGGGCATTGGGGAGCCGCTGGACAATTACGACAATGTGATGCGGTTTTTGGAGCTGGTCAACGACCCGGAGGGCATGAACATCTCCATGCGCCACATCAGCCTGTCCACCTGCGGTATCGTGCCGATGATCGACGTACTGGCGGAAAAGAAGCTGCAGCTCACCCTGTCTGTATCTCTGCACGCCCCCAGCGACGAGGTGCGCAATACCATTATGCCGGTGAACAAGGCCTATCCTACAGAGCAGCTTTTGGAGGCCTGCCGCAGATACTACAAAAAAACCGGGCGGCGGATCTCCTTTGAATACGCTATGATCAACGGTGTCAACGACACCGTGGAAAGTGCTCAGCTTTTGATCAAGCGGCTAAAGGGCCTGAGCGCCCATGTGAACCTGATCCCCCTCAATCACGTGGAGGAAAGCCCCTTAAAGCCCAGCACCAAGCAAAATGTTGCCCGGTTTCAGCAGTTGCTGGAAGCAGCCGGTATTCCGGCAACCGTCCGGCGCAGCTTAGGCGGCGACATTGACGCGTCCTGCGGACAGCTCCGCAGAAAATATACCAAATCCTGACTTTTCAGAAAGGAGTAATGGCAATGCAATATTGGTTTGTAACCGACCCCGGCTGCGTGCGCACCGCCAACCAGGATGCCTGCACCGTGGAACAACTGGATAAAAACACCCTGCTTTGTGTGGTCTGTGACGGTATGGGCGGCGCAAAATCCGGAAATGTTGCCAGTACTCTGGCTATGGAGGTGTTTATCCAGGAGGTCAAGCGTACCTGGAAGCCGGATATGGATCCGGATCTGCAGGACCGGATGCTCCAGGGAGCCGTCAAGCTGGCAAACTTCACCGTTTACGATCAGTCCCGGCAATTTGAGGAGTTCTCCGGCATGGGCACTACCCTGGTGGCAGTGCTTGTGCAAAATCATTTCGCAACCTTCGCCAATGTGGGAGACAGCCGTGCTTACAAGATTGACAGCAGCGGCATCCAGCAGGTCACCGTGGATCACTCCCTGGTGCAAATGATGGTAGAGCGTGGAGAACTGACCCCGGAAATGGCCCGCCTCTACCCCGGAAAGAACTACATCACCCGTGCTGTTGGCACGGATACCCTGACAGAATGTGATGTTTTCCACCGCAGAATGGAAAAAGGCAGCTTTTTGCTGCTGTGCAGTGATGGCTTGAGCAACCTTTTGGACGACCAGGAGCTTCTGTTTGAGGTAGCTCACGGTGTGGACAAAAAGCAGTGCTGTCAAAGTCTGCTGGACATTGCCAAAAGCCGCGGCGCGCCGGACAACGTGACGTGCGTACTGATCGGCCTTTGACAAATCAGGGAAAGGAGAGTCTATTACATGGATAAATATATAGGCCGTCTGTTAGACAACCGGTATGAGATCCTGGAAGTGATCGGCACCGGTGGCATGGCCGTTGTATATAAAGCCCACTGTCACAGACTGAACCGTCTGGTGGCAATTAAAATTCTGAAAGACGACTTTTTGGAGGACGAGGACTTCCGCCGGAGATTTCACGCGGAAAGTCAGGCGGTTGCCATGCTCAGCCACCCCAATATCGTATCGGTTTACGATGTGTCCACCTCCATTTCCGTGGAGGCTGACTACATCGTCATGGAGCTGATCGAGGGCATCACCCTGAAGCAGTACATGGAGAAAAAGGGCGTTTTGAACTGGAAGGAGACCCTGCACTTTGCCATGCAGATCGCCAAGGCACTGGAGCACGCCCACAGCCGTGGCATTGTCCACCGGGATATTAAGCCTCACAATGTGATGGTGCTGAAAAACGGCTCCGTCAAGGTGGCCGATTTTGGCATTGCCCGGATGATGTCCAAGGGCGACACCCTGACCAAGGAAGCCCTGGGCTCCGTCCACTACATCTCCCCCGAGCAGGCCAAGGGCGGCCGGGTGGATAACCGCTCCGATATTTATTCCTTAGGCGTTGTGATGTATGAGATGATGACTGGCCGTCCTCCCTATGAGGGTGACGCCCCTGTGGCTGTAGCCATTCAGCATATCAACGGCGGTGCGGTCATGCCCTCCACCCTCAACCCCAACATTCCCGGCGGTATGGAGCAGATCATTATGAAGGCCATGGCCAACGATCTTTCCGACCGCTACCCCACTGCCACCCAAATGCTGACAGACATGGACGAGTTCCGCAAGGACCCCACATTGCTGTTTGACTACAACATTCCGCCCCTGGATGAGGTGACCCGGCTCAGACGGGATCCGCTGACGCTGGATACCAACACGCCGAAAACCGACGCCCAAAAGGTGGAGGAACGGGCCCAGGCCCACCGCAACCGCCGGGCAGCCGAAAAAACGCCGCCGCCCCGGAAACGGGAGCCTGCCACCGACAGTCGCAGCAGCCGTGTGGCCACTGCCGCCATCATTGCCTGCTCTGTGGTAGCACTGATTGCCATTGGTGTATTTTTGGTGATCCTGCTGGGCGGCGGCATTACCGGCGGCAACCCCAATACCGTGGAAGTACCTCAGCTTGTAGGCAAGTACTACGATGCCCTGAAGGCCTACCCCGGCCTGAAGATTCAGGTAGACAACGAGGTCTACGACAGCTCTTCGGAAGCCGGACAGATCATCAATCAGCTTCCCTCCTTCGGCTCTCCCCCGGTGGAGGAAGGCACCGTGATCCATATTACCCTGAGCAAGGGACCGGAGCCTCAGTCCATTATGATGCAAAATCTGGTGGACCTGCCGGAAAGCCGGGCCATTGAGATTTTGGACAGCCAAAGCCTGGGCCTGAAGTATGAGATCAAGGAAGAACACCACGAAACCATCATTGCCGGCAATGTGATCCGCACCGATCCCTCCGCGGAAGCCCCCCTGACCTCCGGGCAGACGGTGACCCTGTGGGTCAGCCTGGGTGCTGAGGATGTGATCGAGGAAAAGAAAATGCCCAATTTGGTGGGCCAGAAGCTGGATATGGCCATCAACATTTTGAAGGCCTACGGCTTCCCGGAGCCGGAATTTGAAGATGTGTACAGCTATCAGGATGTAGGTATCGTGGTAGGACAGTCGGAGGACAAGGATACCAAGATCCCCATCAACACGGTGATCACCCTGCAGGTCTCCAAGGGGCCGGAGCCCACTACCGAGCCGCCTACCACCGAGCCGCCTACTACCGAGCCTCCCACAACAGCGGAACCCGAATCCATTCCCACGGAAGAGCCTACTGAGGAGGAACTGACCACAGCCCCTCCGGAGGTGCTGAAAAATGTGACCATCGATCTATCCGGCGAGATCACCCAGGACAACACCCAGCTTGTGATCATCCGTGACGGCGTGGAGGTCTATAACGGTACAGTCAGCACCGACACCCCCAATGTGGTGCTTTACAATCAATCCGGCTACGGCACCGTCAGCTATGAGGTCTACCTGGACGGCGAACTGAAGTGGACAGAGAAGGTGACTTTTACAACGGATGAATAACCTGAAAACAGGCCGAATTATTCGGTCTCTCAGTGGCTTTTACGATGTGCAGACGGCTGACGGCGTGGTCACCTGCCGTGGCCGTGGCAGCCTGCGTAAAAACCGGGAAACGCCCCTCACCGGTGACACGGTGCAGATCAGCGTGGAAAACGGCAAAGGCATGGTGGAAAAGCTGCTGCCCCGGCGAAACCGTTTTATCCGCCCGGCTGTGGCCAATGTGGACGCTTTAGCTGTCTTCGCTGCCAACACCAACCCTATAACCGAGCCGTTTCTGATCGACCGGGTGGCAGCCATTGCCGGTGATCAGGATGTGGAGGTCTATATCGTGATCAACAAGTGCGATATCGACCCGGCAGTGGATCTTGCCCGGATCTACCGCAATGCCGGCTTTCCGGTGATCACCGCCAGTGCCCAAACCGGCGAAGGTGTGCAGGCGCTTCGTCAGCTTCTGCAAGGCAAGCTGACCGCCTTTACCGGCAATACCGGTGTCGGTAAATCCAGTATGTTAAACCGGCTGTGTCCTGACTTAGGCTTGCCTACCGGCGAGGTCTCGGAAAAGCTGGGACGGGGACGGCACACCACCCGTCATGTGGAGCTGTTCCCCCTTGACCCGGACACCTATGTGGCTGACACCCCGGGCTTTGCCAGCTTCGACACAGAGCAGATGGATGTGATCTTAAAGGACAACCTGCAATACGCCTTCCGGGATTTTGCCCCTCATATCGGCCAGTGCCAGTTTCACGACTGCGCCCACCGTGCCGAGCCGGGCTGCAAGATCCGTCAGGCTGTGCAGGAGGGCTTGCTGGAGCCGACCCGTTACGACAGCTATTTAAAGCTTTACGAAAAATCCAGCCAAATCAAGGAATGGGAATTAAAATAATGCGTACTGAACAACGCGAAAGTCCTTGAAAGCCAAGGCTTTCAGGACGATTTTGCGTTGTTCAAGTGCAAGGTTTTTTGCGACGAAACCGCAAAAAACCTTGCACATTTCAAACGAGCATTGCGATACTCGTTTGAAAAACCGCATTGTTTACATGTCTGAATCCTGCAAAAACGGTTAAAAAGAGCCGTTTTTGCAGGATTGCACAGCGATGCTGTGCGAATAAGCCGCATTAGCGACTTATTCAGCAGACATTAAAATAAAAAACACTGCTCTCCGGGGTTGATAAGTGAGAGCAGTGTTATTTTCTATAAACCGTCAGGGGACGTTTCGCAACGTCCCCTGGTTGATGATCAGCCTTTATATCTCGGCTCACAGGTCAGGTTAATGCCCAGACGCTTGAGCACGTTTTCGTCCACAGCCGACAGGATCACCGAGGAGTGGACCTCACAGCCCCGCAGCTTGCCAAGCTGCTCCATAGCCAGCTCCGCCGTGGGATTGGTGGCCGCACAGATGGACAGTGCCAGCAGCACCTCATTGGTATGCAGCCGGGGATTTCGGTTGCCCAAATGGTCCACCTTCAAATGCTGAATGGGATCAATGACCGTAGGCGAGATCAAATGAATTCGCTTGCCCACACCGGCCAGTGCCTTCAGGGCATTGAGCATCAAGGCCGCCGATGCCCCCAGCAAAGGGGTGGTCTTGCCGGTGATCATGGTTCCGTCCGGCAGTTCCATAGCGGCAGCAGGCTTTCCGGTCTCCTCTGCACGCTGCAGCGCAGGTGCTACCACCTTCCGGTCCGCGGTCGTTACGCCGGCTTTCTTCATCAAAATCTCCAGCTTCAAGATCTGCGACTCCGAGGCCTTGCCCTGCTTTTGCTCGCAAAGAGCCGTATAGTACCGGCGGATGATCTCCTGCCGGGATGCCTCCCGGACAACTTCATCGTCCACGATGCACTCACCGGCCATATTGACTCCCATATCCGTGGGAGATTTATAGGGGCACGCCCCTAAAAGCTGTTCAAAAATAGTCTGCAGCACCGGAAACGCTTCCACATCCCGGTTGTAGTTGACGGTGGTCTGACCGTAGGCCTCCAAATGGAAGGGGTCGATCATATTCACATCGTCCAGGTCCGCGGTGGCAGCCTCATAGGCCAAATTTACCGGGTGATTTAAGGGCAAATTCCAGATGGGGAAGGTCTCAAACTTGGCATAGCCGGACTTTAACCCCTGATGATGGTCGTGGTAAAGCTGGCTCAAGCAGGTAGCCAGCTTGCCGCTGCCCGGTCCCGGTCCGGTAACCACCACAAGCTGACGGGTGGTTTTGATATAATCGTTTTTTCCCAATCCGTCCTCGCTGACGATATGGGCCACATTGTAGGGATAGCCGTCGATCTCGTAGTGATGGTAGACCTGCAGTCCCAAGCCCTCCAGGCGGGACTGAAAGGCCTTCGCCAGGGGATGATCGTTGTACCGGGTCAGCACCACAGAGCTGACATACAGCCCCAGGCCCCGAAAAATGTCGATCAGCCGGATCACATCCCGGTCGTAGGTGATGCCCAGATCTCCCCGGACCTTGTTCTTTTCGATATCGTCTGTATTGATGGCAATGACCACCTCGACCTGATCCTTGAGCTGCAACAGCATTTGCAGCTTACTGTCCGGCTGAAAGCCGGGCAACGTGCGGGCGGCATGATAGTCATCATACAGCTTGCCGCCAAATTCCAGGTACAGCTTGCCGCCAAAGGCGTGGATCCGTTCCTGAATACGGGCGGACTGGGTTTTGATATATTGCTCGTTATTGTAACCGCATTTCATCCGTGCGTGCCTCTTTCCAGCTTACTGATGGTCTTTTACCGCTTTTTCCAGTCTGTCCATGGCCTCTGCCACCACACTGCGGGGGCAGGCCAAGGCCAAACGGATAAACTGGCCGGTCTTTTCGCCGAATTTGGTACCCATATCCGGCCAAATGTGGGCTTTGTCCAGCAGCAGCTCCTCCAAACCTTCAGGCGTCAGGCCCAAGCCGGTGCAATCCAGCCACAAAAGATAAGTTCCCTGAGGCTCCACAATATGGATCTGGGGCAGCTTTTCCTCCACAAACCGGCGGATATAGCACACATTCTCCCAAATATATGCCTTACAAGCCTCCAGCCAGTCCTCGCCCTGCTCATAGGCAGCGGTACAGGCCTGCATGCCGTAGTAGTTACAGTTGTTGTAGCCCACACGGCCCAGCTCTGTGCGGAAAGCGGTGCGCAGCTCTTCTCCGGGAATGATGATGTTGGAGATCTGCAGACCGGCAATATTAAAGCTCTTGCTGGGAGAGGTGCAGACGATCAGCCGGTCCGTCAGATCCGGACAGGCACAGGCAAAGGGGGTATGGTGATAGCCGGGAGAGAAGAAGTCGCAGTAGATCTCATCGGACATTACCGTAACATTGTACTTCTTGCAGATCCGGCCCACCTGCTGCAGCTCCTCTGCCGTCCAAACACGGCACACCGGGTTGTGGGGACTGCACAGAATGATCAGCTTGATATGCTGGCTGCGGATCTTTTCCTCCATGTCCTCAAAATCCATGGAATACTGGCCGTTTTCATATTTCAGGGGGTTTTCCACCACCCGGCGGCCGTTACGCTCCACAGCGTTGAAGAAATGGTGATACACCGGGCTTTGGATCAGCACGCCGTCACCGGGCTCGGTGACCACCCGGACAGCCGCGGACAGTGCGGTGACCACACCGGGGGTCTGCGCCAGCCAGCTTCTGTCCACCTTCCAGCCGTAGCGGCGGAAGAACCAGTTTTCAATGGAGCTGTAGAACCGATCACCCATCAGGCTGTAGCCAAAGATGCCCCGGTCTACAACCTCCCGCATAGCATCCTTGATGCAATCCGGGACAGAAAAGTCCATATCCGCCACCCAAAGAGGGATCATATCCGAGGGATAGCCCCGCTGGGTAATGGTGTCGTATTTTTCACAATCCGATTTCCATCGGTCGATCACAGTATCAAAATCGTAATTCATCTTAGTCCTCCAATGCCTGTGCCACATCTGCGATCAAGTCCGCAGGATCCTCGATGCCTACAGAAAGCCGGATCAGGTCCGGGCCTACGCCGGCCGCGATCAGCTCCTCGTCATTCATTTGCCGGTGGGTAGCGGAAGCCGGGTGGAGCACGCAGGTCTTTGCGTCTGCCACATGGGTGGCAATGGAGCAAAGCTGCAGCTTCGCCATAAACCGCTCCGCTGCGGCACGGCCGCCCTCCACGCCGAAGGATACCACACCGCAGCAGCCCTTGGGTAGATACTTCTGTCCCAGGTCATAGTACTTGTCCCCTTCCAGGCCGGCGTACCGGACCCAGGCTACCTTGGGGTGGTTTTTCAGGAACTGCGCCACCTGCAATGCGTTTTGGCAGTGCTTTTCCATCCGCAGGGGCAAGGTCTCCATGCCCATGCCCAGCAGCCAGGAGTTCATAGGTGCCGGGGTAGAGCCAAAGTCACGCATTAGCTGGGCTGTGGCCTTGGTGATAAAGGCACCGCCCAGGCCGAATTTCTTGGTGTAGGTTACGCCGTGATAGCTGTCATCCGGCGTGGTCAGGCCGGGGAATTTGTCCGCGTGGGCATCCCAGTCAAACTTGCCGGAGTCCACGATGGCACCGCCCACTGCCGCCGCATGGCCGTCCAGATACTTGGTGGTGGAATGGGTGACAATGTCCGCACCCCATTCAAAGGGACGGCACAGGTAAGGCGTGGCAAAGGTATTATCCACGATCAGCGGTACGCCGTTGGCGTGAGCAGCCTTGGCAAATTTCTCAATATCCAGCACCGTCAGGGCAGGATTGGCAATGGTCTCGCCAAACAAAGCCTTGGTGTTGGGCCGGAAGGCAGCCATCAGCTCCTGCTCGGTGCAGTCCGGGTCCACAAAGGTAAACTCAATGCCCATCCGCTTCATGGTCACCGCAAACAGGTTGTAGGTGCCGCCGTAAATGGAGGTGGAGGACACAATGTGATCGCCACTGGACGCAATATTGAAGATCGCAAAGAAGTTAGCCGCCTGTCCGGAGGACAGCAGCATGGCAGCCGTGCCGCCCTCCAGGGCGCACAGCCGGGCAGCCACCGCATCCGAGGTGGGATTTTGCAGCCGGGTATAGAAATAGCCGGAAGCCTCCAGGTCAAAGAGCTTTCCCATATCCTCGCTGGTTTCATAGCGGAAGGTGGTAGACTGAATGATCGGAATGTTCCGGGGCTCACCGCCGGCAGGCTTGTAGCCCGCGTGCAGACAATTGGTATCAAAGTTCATAGCAATACTTCCCTTTATATAAAATCTACCTTGTATTATACACCCTCCGTCAAAGCCTGTCAATTGCCATTGCGTTCCATAAAAATAAATTCCAGTTTATCGAGCTGTTACTGGCATTAAATTGCCGCCCTACGGGCGGCGCAATGCTACGCATTGCAGGAGAACGGATTGCCACACCAGTGACATCGGTCACTGGTTCGCAATGACACCGCTTTAGGTTTTTGTTTTGCTGCAAAAGGAGGAAAAATGTTACGCATCAGCGTTTTTCCTGTTTAACGAAACGATAGAAACCTACCGACTTGTCATTGCGAGCCAGTGCGCACACTGGCGTGGCAATCCGTTTCCCCGGCATTTGAAAAATGCCATTGCCCGTTAGGGCAATCGGCTCGATAAACTGAAATTTGAATATCATTTGGCGATATTTTTGGTGGATAACACAATTGTTTTTTGTTAACCGATAAAAAAGGATTTTTTTATTGTACTTTTTAAAATCCTATGTTACAATGATGAAAAGAAGAATACCACCTATCCTATCTATTTTGAAAACTGGAGGACTTTTTATGAACATTCAGTACATCCACCCTGCTGACCAATTGGTCATGTTTATGCAGCGCATTTACGACAAGGGTATGACCACCACCTCCGGCGGCAACCTGTCCATTTTGGACGACGACGGCAACATCTGGATCACCCCTGCCAGCGTTGACAAGGGCACCCTGACCCGTCAGGACATCATCTGCGTCAAGCCCGACGGCACCACCATCGGCCCTCACCGTCCTTCCTCCGAATTCCCCTTCCACGCCGCTGTTTATAAAATGCGGCCGGACCTGAAGGCAGTGCTCCACGCCCATCCCCCGGCACTGGTGGCCTTTTCCATTGTCCGGCAGCTTCCTGACCTGGACCTGATCCCTTCTGTGCGGAAGGTCTGCCAGAGCATTGAGATCGCCCCTTACGATGTACCCGGCAGTGATGCCCTGGGTGAAAAGATCGGTGCCTGCTTCGCTGACGGCGGCGACATCGTTATGCTGGAAAATCACGGCATCTGCATTGGCGCGCCGGATATGTTCACCGCCTTCCAGCGGTTTGAAACCCTGGACTACTCCGCCAACCTGGAAATCCTGGCCAAGCGAATCGGCAAGATCAACAAACTGCCGGAAAACGCCTACCGGATCACCGAAACCACCACCCATCTGAAAATGGATGACTTCATCCCCCACTCTCACTCCTCTGAGGAGCTGGCTGCACGCCGGGATATGATTACCTTTATTCGCCGGTCCTACAAGCAGGGCCTGTTCACCGCCACCCACGGCACCTATTCCGTCCGTCTGTCCGACGGCAGCTTCCTGATCACCCCCTTCGGTCAGGACCGGGCTTATCTGGAAGAGGATGATCTCGTCCGTGTCAAGGCCGGTATGAAGGAGCAGGGCAAGACCCCCTCCCGGGCTGTGGGTCTGCATCAGAAGATCTACGAAAACTCTCCGGACATCCACGCAATTTTGCTGGCACATCCGGTCCACGCTATGGCATTTGCCATCACCGACGCAGTCTTTGATCCCCGGACCATTCCGGAAAGCTATATTTTGCTGCGTGATGTCAAGCGTCTGCCCTACGGCGAAATTTACACCAACCAGGACAAGACCGCAAAGGAATTCAGCCTGGTCAATCCTGCGGTGATGGTGAACAACGAATGTGTCATCGTTACCGGCAACAGCCTGCTGCAGGCCTTCGACCGGCTGGAGGTTATGGAGTCCACCGCCCACTCCATTATCAACTCCGGTGCCATCGGCAAGATCGTCCACATCTCCAAGGAAGAGGTAGACGACCTGAAGGTAGCCTTCAACCTGAAGGACTGATCCTGAAATCTATCCATCCTCACACACGGAGCGTTGCACCTGCAACGCTCCATTTCAGAGTGTCAAAAAAGTACCTTTTTCCGAAAATGCGTGTCATTCCGAGGAGCGAAGCGACGTGGGAATCCGTTCTTAAAAGTATATGTTTTACCTAAAAAATAAGCAAAAACGGAATTTTGGGAGAAACGGATTGCCACGCCACTTAAGCGCACTGGCTCGCAATGACAGGGGTTTTTAACACCCCTGTGAAAAAGAAACGTGACTTTCCACAGACTTTTTCACATTTCAGGCTGATTTGCAAGGTTGGTAAAAAAACGGGAAGACATTTTATAAAATATGTGGTATACTTGTACCGTAAAAAGATCGGAAGGCAAGGAAGTTCCCCCTCACTTGCCTGCCGGTCTTCTTTATTTACTGCTGAAACATTTGGCTGTCACCGACCAAAAATAATCCGAAATTTGTAAAAAACTTTCAAGTTTTCTCCTTCACGCCCCTTTTCAAAACTAAGCCTGCCGTCCTCCTGCAAAAAGCGAAAATCCCTTGCGTCCCAACAGCTTTCCCCCTGTGCGCACCTCTGATAAAATGTCCATTGAAAGCCCTCCAAAAAAGCCTCCACCTGAAACAAAGTGTCACAACAAGAAAAAGAAGAAGATAAAGATAAAGAAAAAGATATAGATAAAGTTAAAGATATAGGTATAGTTATAGGAAAGCGAAGTTTTCCGAAAAGCGCCAAAAAAAGGCCCTGCTGTGGAAAACAGCAAGGCCCTTTCCTATACAATTACTGGTTTTCTTCCAATTCCTTCAGGGCATCCTTGCGGCTGAAGTTGGCACGGCCCTTCTCGTCGAAGCCCATGAACTTCACCCAGGTCATATCGCCCAGGTTCAGCACATCCTCCACCTTTTCCACACGGCGGTTCTCCAGCTTGGAGATATGGACCATACCGTCGTGGCCGGGAGCGATCTCAACGAAAGCACCGATGGGCAGGATGCGGACGACCTTACCGTAGTACAGCTTGCCCACCTCAGGCACGAAGCAGATATCGTCCACCATCTTCTTGGCAGCGTAAGCAGCCTCGGAGTCTACAGCGGAGATGAAGACGGAGCCGTCATCATCGATATCCACCTTGGCACCGGTGTCGGCACAGATCTTCTGAATGGTCTTACCGCCGGAGCCGATGACCTCACGGATCTTGTCCACGGGGATCTTCAGGCTCAGCATCTTGGGTGCGTACTCGGAAACCTCAGCACGGGGCTCGGGGATGCAGGGCAGCATGACCTGGTCCAGGATCTCCAAACGGGCAACACGGCAGCGCTCCAAAGCATCTGCAATGATCTCCATGGTCAGGCCCTTGTTCTTCAGGTCCATCTGAATGGCGGTGATACCCTCGGTGGTACCTGCCACCTTGAAGTCCATCTCGCCGTGGAAGTCCTCAACGCCCTGGATATCGGTGAAGGTTCTCCACTCACCGGTCTCC
>JAFSET010000051.1 GCA_017435615.1 Oscillospiraceae bacterium
GTCTGCGGCTGTGGGCAGGTTGCCGGAAAGGCTGCGGGTAATCTTTGTATCGGCATTGTGCAGGCCGTCGATGCCGCTGCTTGTCCACTGCTGGATATTGCCGCCGTCACCGGTCAGGACAGTCGTATAGTCACCAAAGGAAACGGTGATTCCGTTCATGGCTGCGGCCTCGTTGCCGCCGTAAAGATTCACACTGAGCTGATAAATTCTGCCAGCTTCCAAAGCTGCAGGAAGCTTGTAGAATACGCCGTGACCTACGGTGTTGCCCCAGGTGGCAGCAACTTGGGTTGTCAGGATGCCGTTTGCAATGGCACGATCCGGTGTAAGGGCGTTTCCGTTGCCCTCGTGGTTCATAACCTTGACGGTACCGGCAGCGTCACCGGAAACCAAGCCCTTTGTTTTGCCCAGGGACGCTGTCTGGTCAAAGTCCCAGGTATAGCCGTCTGCATAATTGCCAACCTGTAAGCTGGCATTGCCCAGCTTATAGCTGCCGTTCAGTGCCAAGGGGAAGGAAACCAGCATCCAGCTTCCGGCTGCCATGGCTTCAGTAGCAACAAACTCGATCTGAACCGTGTTGTCAGCCTCTGTGGGCAGGTTGCCGGAAATACCGCGGGTGATCTTTGCATCTGCATTGTGCATACCCTCTATATCTGTGCTGATCCACTTCTGGATATTGCCGCCGTCACCGGTCAGGACAGTCGTATAGTCACCAAAGGATACGTTGATACCGTTCATGGTGGCAGCCTCGTTGCCGCCGTAAAGATTCAGACTGAGCTGATAAATTCTGCCTGCTTCCAAAGCCGCAGGCAGCTTGTAGAATACGCCATGACCTACGGTCTTGCCCCAATTCGTAGCAACCTCTGTTGTCAAGACGCCATCAGCAATCGCACGATTGGGGGTAAGGGTATTATAGCCCTCGTGGTTCATGACCTGGATCGTTCCGGCAGCATCACCGGAAAACAGGCCCTTTGTTTTACCCAGGGCCGCTGTTTGGTCAAAGGCCCAGGTGTAGCCGGCCTCGTAAACAGGCTCCGCATCAGCTTCCTGTGCCTGCGCAGAGAAAACGGCTCCGGGGAGGCATGACAGCATCATTGCCGCCACAAGGATCATGCTCCATACTTTTTTGAGTTTGTTTTGCATCGTTTTCCTTCCTTTCTGCTTGTTATGGGATTGTTTGCACGATCTTCTCGTGAGTAGGATCGCACATATGAAATTGCATGTATATTCTACCATTTTCTGCATGGGTTTGTATTTGTATTATGTTTTTGCAGATTTGCACAATCCGCCTATAAATGTTCCTGTTTTTTGCGTTTTTGCACAAAAACGGGGGGTTTACAGTGCTTCCTGTGGAAATCATTTTTTGGATACGGGATGGTTACCCATGCATAAAACGGTTAGTTTTTCTCCATAAGAGTACGACCGGTATGCGCCAGCAAACGCAGCGCATCCGGATACAGCTCCGCCGGAAGGTTTTTGAAGAAGCCATCACATTCAAAGGTGAAATCCCCCTGATAACCAACGGTTTTCAGCGCCTGCATCAGCTTCTGCCAGTCAATGACGCCGTGATAGGGCATCATATGGCTGTCCTCGGTTTTGGTCACGTCATGAATATGCAGCGCGCCAAGGCGGTCTGCGCCCATCGCCAGCACAAATTCATCCGGAGCCTGGCCCACCAGGGACGCATGTCCCACATCCAGGCAGCCTGTGATCCAGGGGCTGTTCAGGGTATCCAGGTAGCGGTTCATTTCCTGGGGGGTAGAACAGGTGGAATGGGTGATTTTCGGCCAGGGGTGGTATTGCCACATATTTTCCACAGCCACCCGGATGCCATGCTCCTGACAGTAGGGGATCAGCTTCCCGTAGAACACCATATTCATCTCAAACAGCCGTTCCGGTACACCTTCATCCGCATACTTCAAATGCTGGACCGGATGGACTGCAATGCTCTTGGCACCCAAAAGCGCCGCTCTGCGAAGGGCGCGCAGGATGTCCTCAAACCGGCTTTTGGTCTGATTTTCATCCGGGAAGCTGGAGTGGAACGGGGCGTGGGCCTGGTTAAAGCACAGGCCCTTACCCTCTGCGTATTTGCGTAATTCTGAAAAGAATGTGTCCGTCCGTTCCTCGCTGTACCAAGCCTCATCAAAAAACGAAAAGTCTATGGCAGTAAATCCTGCGTTTTGAAGCATATCCACCGTTTCCTCGGCGGAATAGTGCATCAATACAGTGGAGGTATTTGTAGATAACAGCACAGCTTTCAACCTACTTTCCGATCATGTCTTTCAGGATGTCCGCCATTTTCTGGGCCATTTGCGCATATCCTGTTTGGCTGGGATGGACCCCATCCGAACTGATATCCACGTTCCACGAAGTCGCATCGATCAGCGATACGTCATCCCAGAGCTGACACATTTGCCCATAGGCATCCGCAATGGCATCGATCCGGACCGTTCTGTCCGGCAGATGGCATTGCAGCAGGACTACCGGTGTCTGCGGATATATGTCACGCAGCCGCTGCACAAAATTAACATACTTGTTGGCAAAGATTTCCGGATTTTCCTCATTGAAAATTTCGGATCCTTCGGTCAAATAATCGTTCACGCCGAGATAGATAACGATCACATCCGGCTTTCTGTCATATGTAAAGCTATGGGGGGTGAATACAGAGGAAACATCCGGCGTTTCAAGCTGGAAGTAATTGCTTTCCATGCCCACCCGTTCGGTCACACCGTCAATGGGCGTATACCAGCCCCAGCCGTCCACCAAAGCCATACCGGGATGGGCCACGACGCTGTAATCCACGCCCAGTGCTTCCGCAGCCGCAGTCGCATATCCGGGGTAGGCGTGGGTAATGGAGTCACCGATGAAATGGACATAGGGCTGTGCCTCTGCTTCCAAAAATACGCCGTCTGTTTGGGCTCCCCGCAGGTACATACGACTGGGACTGACAAGGACTGCCTTCACCCTGTGTTCGCCCTCCGGCACCTGGAGCTGGAAACCGCCATCCACCACCGTGGGCTCCACAAGGGCATCATCCACATACCATTTTGCGGTGCCGTCCAGCCGGGCATTCACAAGGAGCTTTGTGCCATGGAAGTTTGTTGAAAACATTGCCACTCTTTTGTAGGATACCAGTTCGCCGTCCTGGTTTTCTTCCCAAAATCCGGCGAAGGAGAATTGGCTGTCCTGATAGCTGATCTGCTTAGCCATCGCCTTGGCTGACAGATAATAGCCATACATAGCCTTTACCATTGCTTTCAGCGCATCAGAAGCGCCGTCCCTGTGATACATTCTGCTGATGTAGATCACGGGGCTGTAGGAAACCTCAAGGGTATTGGTGCCGTCGCTGACTACCATATTCAGCACATCCGCCAGGTCCTGGGGATTGATATCCGCCACTTCCACGCAGTACATACCGTCGGCGCTGACAGGCGTATAAGTCTTGCCGTTGACAGTGAAGATCAGGTCTTCCACGCCCTCAGCCGTAAAGTAGAAACGCACAGCGGTCTTGCTGCGCATCACCAGGGATGCACCGTGGAAGTCGATGCCGGCGAGATGATCCGAAATAGCTACGGACAGATCATCACCGGGTACGGTGACCTCCGCAACCGTAATGTCACGGTTAGCCAAATCCTGTTCATTGACATGGAAATACTTCTGAGCCGCGCCGCCGTAGGAGAGCATACTGCGGACCAGGGCCTTTACATAATCGTGATACGCTCCGGCCAGGATCACATCCGCATAGTCACGGACGCTGTAAGTCTTTTCCACAGGCTGTCCGTTGATTATCAGTTCAATTTGGGAGGTCATCTGGGCAGCCGCTACTTCAATAAACACCTGATAGGTGCCGTCTTCGTTGTGTGTCAGCTCCACAGGAACTTCTGTGCCGTCTACCTTGACCTGGACCTCATCGCCCTGGGTCAGCGCCAAAACAAAGTTCAGGCCAATGTCGTCGCCCAAAACGATATTCCAGCTTTTCACACTCAGCCGACGCAGTTCAAAGTTATCGTACTGCATCTCAGGCGCAACGGCTGCACCGCCACTGACCTGGTTGACATTCATTTGGAAGTAATACGTGCCGGCAGTCTCGATGGTTACATCCCGGGTAACGGTCCACCAGGCACCTTCCGTTTTTCCGCTTTCCTGGCTCACCTGAAGCTGGCCGGTCACACCGGAATTATCCAAAGCGGTACCCATAAAGTACACAGGCCGCCAGCTTGTGGGGGCACCCAGCACATCAAAGGAAAGACGGTAAACGCCTGCATCCAGGTACATAGCCTGATACAGCTTCACATCACCGGCAGGAACCTTGTCACTGACTTGCAGCACGGAATTCTCAGCGGAAACGTAGCTGCCGTCATAGTTCGTCATCCAACCGATCAAGCCGTCGGAAAAATCACCGTTGAGGAAGTGATTGTCGGTGTCTGCTTTTTCCGCAAGGGTAACACTGCCCAGGTTCACTTCGCCATTGACCGCCAAGGGCATGGACACCAGCATCCAGCCATCGTTGTCAGCCATTGCCTGGGTTGCCACGAA